>CANRMG010000005.1 GCA_947631675.1 uncultured Oscillospiraceae bacterium | reverse complement strand
TAGTTGGTGACCCGGTTGTTGATGGCGCCCTTGCCGGCGATCTGGCCCTTTTTCAGGCCGTTGAAGGCGGTGGCGTCATCCTTGTAGGAGACGATCACCAGATCGGGGTCCTCGGTGGCGTAGACCTTCTTGGCCTTTCCCTCGTAAAGCTGCTCTTTCTTCGTCATGTTCATATCCTCCGTGTGATGTGGTTTTTCAATGGTTGAACCGGGCCTCCACGGCCGCGTTCTTCTCCAGGACCTTTGCCGTCTCGGCGGCACGGGCCGCCGCCAGCTTTTCCGCCAGCGTCTCGTCCGACAGGGCGAGGATCTCCACGGAAAGCAGGGCGGCGTTGACGGCCCCGTCTATCGCGACGGTGGCTACCGGGATGCCGGAGGGCATCTGCACCGTGGACAGAAGGGCGTCAACGCCGTCTAGGTTTTTCGATTTCAACGGGATGCCGATGACAGGCAGGGTGGTGTTCGCCGCGATGGCGCCGGCCAGGTGCGCCGCCATACCGGCGGCCGCGATGATTACCCCGAAGCCGTTGTCCCGGGCCTTCAGGGCAAACTGGCGCGCCTCGTCCGGCGTACGGTGGGCGGAGAATATGTGCACCTCGAAGGGCACGGCGTATTCCGTGAGCCGCTGGGCCGCCTTCTCCGCCACGGGCAGGTCACTGTCGCTGCCCATGATGATGGCTACTTTCTTCATCTGTATACTCCCTTAAAGCATTTTGGGCAGCTCTATTTATTCGCAAAATAGAACTGCCCAGACGGTCGGCTGATAATGGAATCGGCTCCCCTGCGTTCCTCGCTCACCGTCAGTCGCCGATCCATGCGTGTTTCTTTGTCGGTTCAATTATAGCAAAGGGCCGCGAGGAAAGTCAATTCTTCCCGTTCACAGGAGAGAGACATTTTTCCGCTCTGTAATTGGTAAATTTTAGTTATTATGCCCAGTTTGTACAGGCCATACAGTAAATGCTTCACTGGAGCAGATCGATATACTCCTCCATCATGTCGCTGTAGCGGCTCTCATAGACGCACTGCTTGGCCAGGTCCACATCGTCCGTGATGATGTTGTCCACGTTCAGCTCCACCATCTTCTCCATGCTCCTGCGGCTGTTCACTGTCCAGACGAAAAGCTGCTTGCCCGCGTTGTGGGCACGGGTGACCAGCGAGCGCGTCACGCTCACCGCCTCCACGCTGAAATGATCTGCCGCGGACAGCGCGGAAATATTGCCATAGAGAAAACGCATGACGTAGACCGTCACGATGTCCTCGTCGTAGGCCTTCACGTTCTCCAGCACCCGATAGGACTGGCTCGTCACCACGCACCTGTCCTCCATCTCCGCCAGGCGGATAGCGTCGACCACGTCCTTTTCCATATCCACTTCGTGCCCGGTGGGTTTCAGCTCGATGTTGAGCCGGACGTCGCTTTCCCCGGCGAAATCCAGCACCTGGGACAGGAGCGGGATGTGCTCGCCGGCGTATTGGCCGTCAAAGCCCTGGCCGGCGTCCAGTCCGGCGATCTCATCGTATGTCACGTTCCATATGCTGGCGCTCACGCCGGTGGTCCGCTTCAGGTTTGCGTCGTGCATCACCACGAGCTGACCGTCCTTTGTCTGCTGCACGTCCAGCTCGATCCAGTCCGCGCCCAGCTCAGCCGCCCCGTAGAAAGCGGCCATGGTGTTCTCCGGGTAAAAGGCGGAGGCGCCCCGATGGGCGGTGATCTCCATGGTATGCAGATACTCCACGTCGGGATTGAGCCGGCCCACGCCAACCAGGAACAGGACCCACGCACCCACCGCCACGGCAGTGGCCGCCCCCAGGCCCATCAGCGCCCGGCTCCCACGGGATCGGGGCGGCCTGTCCGGTACATCCTGCGTATCAGAGGGCCCGATCTGCTCCTGGGCAAGCTCCCGGCTCCGGTAGTAGAGCGCTCCGGCGCAGCCATAGCCCACCGGGATCGCGAAGGCCGCCGTCAGCGACAGCACCAGCACGATGGCCAGCCACACCGCATAGGGGCCGGGCCACTCCAGGCGCAGGGCGCGTCCCAGCAGGCCCCCAAGGCTCTTGGCCACCGCCGTCAGCAAAAACAGCAGCGCCGCGGCCAGCAGCGCCTGCAGGGCCTGCACTGCGGCCATCACGGCCAGGTCATGCAGGTATCGTCCCCTGCCCAGCTTAGCACACCGCCGCCAGGCCTGGCCGCAGGAGCAGCCTTCCAGGGCAAAGCAGAAGAAGGCATACATCCAGCGTACGCCCACCATCGTGAGGACGACCGCCGTTCCCAGCGCCGTCAGAGGTATGGCCGGCCGCCGCTCCAAAAAGTCCATAACAGGCGCGGGGATAGACACGGCCGCGAAAAACACAACGGCCGCGGCAATGTGCACCAGGGGCATGAGCGTCAGCGCGGCCGGTATGAGCAGCACATTACGCACCCGCATGGCCCTGGCGGTGTTCCGCAAAGCGGCGCGCAGCACCTGCGTCGGAGTCACACGGATGCCCTGCCGGGATTTATCCAGCAGAAAAGCCACGGCGCTCACGTCCACTGTTACACATACCGCAATGGCCGCCAGATCGACAGCAATCGCCAGGATCGTGATGGGCGAACGGAGGAAACGGAGGATATTCTCGTGGGTCAGATAGGTGCAGTCCGACCAGCGCATAGCCAGTGCAAAGGAACCGAACAGCAGCGGCACCAGCACGGCGACGGCCGCCAGCTTATAGCACAGCTCAAATATGACCGCAGTTCCCCGGTTGCATGCCAGCAGCTTTGCCCTTACTTTCACTTTTCCCATCCCGTTCGCCTCCTTCCGGCGCCGGCCGCGTTATTTTACATTCGCCAGGGGCGGATCGCCGCCGAAATAGGCCCGGAGCGTCTGCTCCATCTGCGCCGGTATCGCACGGTTAAATGGCATCTCGTCCATCTCGTCCAGACTGGCCGCGATATAGGCCAGGAGCCTCGCGTCCCGCTCCAGGGCCCAGGGAGAGATCAGGGCCATAGTGTCGTGGCGGGTGTGCATCCCGAACCCGTCCCGGTCCATGGTGAGGGCCGGCACGCCGTTGACAGCGAAGGTGTTGGAATCGCTGGCCCAGACCTTGTTCTCCACCAACGCGCCGATGCCGCCCCGGTCCAAGAGCTCCTCCAGCGTATCACATACGGACCGGTCCGCCGTGACCCCAAGTACGGTCCCCCCTACCGTCTGGCCGGCCAGGTCCACGTTCAGGTCCATCACATATTTATCCAGCTCCCCGCCATGGCGGCGGACGAAGTCGCGGCTGCCGCAAAGGCCCCGCTCCTCCGCGCCGAAGAAGATGAATTCCATCGTCCGCCTGGGCGGATGGGCGGCGAACCAGCGCATGACCTCCCACACGATGGCGACGCCGGCGATGTTGTCGTAAGCTCCGGGCCCTGCGGGAACGGAGTCATAGTGGGCGGTGAGGGCGACGACCTCGTCCGGCCGGTCTGTGCCCGGGATGCGCACCAGAATGTTCTCCGACTGGCGGACGACTTTCCGCTGCCGGGCCGTGATGCGCACGGTCTTCGCGCCCTGCTCCACGATCTGGCGGGCGTCGTTATAGTGGATGTACAGCCCCGGCATGACCCATCTGCCGCCGCCACGCAGGTCATAGTCCAGCTTCAGCCGGTCCTCCGGGCCCTCCAGGGGCGTGCCGCAGATGGATACGAACCCCACTGCGCCGGCCTCGGCCAGACGCAGACACATATCCTCCCGGACCCGGCCGCATATGAGGGTTACGGCCCCCCTGGCTCTGGCCAGGCTCACCCGGTCTCCGTTCTCCACATAGACCAGAGGCGCCTCTATCCCCGCCTCTGGCGTATCGGCGCAGTCGCCGTAGGCACGGGCCGGATAGCTCTTGTCGTAGGGCGCGGTCACCTGCAGGTCCGCACGGTCTACCTCATAGGTCTCGAAGGGAAAGCTCTCCTCCGCGGGCTCCAGGCCCAGAGCCCTGATCTGAGCGTATATCTCCCGGGCCGCGGCGGCCTCCGCCGCTGTGCCGCTCTCACGGGCGTAGTCAAAGCGTTTGGCAAAGGCGAAAGCGCTCTCGCCGCTGATGGTGGTCAGGTCTTTCATCTCGCACCGTCCTGTCTGTTCGCTATAGATGTATCATACCATGTCGTGCGGTTCCGGCGTATGTCGGGAGCACGACCGGTATCTTTAGGTATGATAATGCCAACGGCATTATCATACCATATCCTTCCATGGATTGCCACCGCAAATGGAAATCGACTTCCATGAAATGCGCTCCTTTTACTGGGATATATATTGCGCTCGCCATGCCCGCCGTGGTATACTTGCCACGCGCTGAAAATACGTACCGGGAGGGCGTCATGTACAGATTCGACAAGAGCGATTATGACCAGAGGGTCCGCTGGTTCCAGCAGGCCCGTTTCGGCCTTTTCTTCCACTTCGGCCTCTACTCCATCCCCGCCCGGGGCGAGTGGGTCCGAAGCGACGAGCGCATGCCCCAAGAGGCGTACCAGCCCTTCTTCGATATGTTCAATCCCAAGCGCTTTGACGCCCGCGCCTGGGCAAGAGCGGCCAAGGATGCCGGCGCGAAGTACGCCGTGCTCACGGCCAAGCACCATGACGGCTTTTGTCTCTTCGACGCGGACAATACCGATTTTAAGTCCACCCGCACGCCCTTCGGCCGTGACATCGTCCGGGAGTTTCTGGACGCTTTTCGGGCGGAGGGGCTGAAGGTAGGGCTGTACTACTCCGTCATCGACTGGCTCCACCCGGACTTTCCCCACTTCGGCGACCGGTATCATCCCCTGCGGGACGACCCCGCCGCCTCCAACGAGGGCCGGGTCTGGGAGCGGTATGTGGCATATTTCCATGAGCAGGTGCGCCAGCTTTGCACCGAATACGGGAAACTGGACCTGATGTGGTTCGACTTCAGCTATGACGACATGCGCGGCGAGAAATGGCACGCTGCGGAGCTGGTTGACATGGTCCGAACGCTCCAGCCGGGCATCGTCATCAATAACCGCCTGGAGGTGAGCGGCGAGGGCTTCGGCTCTCTCTATGAATGCGCACCCACGCCCTGGCACGGTGACTTCATCACCCCGGAAAAGATGATCCCCCCTGCCGGTCTTCAGGACATCCACGGGAACGACTTGGTCTGGGAGAGCTGCGTCACCATGAACAACAGCTGGGGCTATGTGCGCACCGACCGGTACTATAAGCCCGCCGACCTGCTCATCAAAAAGCTGGTGGAGTGCGTCAGCAAGGGTGGGAATATGATCCTGAACGTGGGCCCCCAGGCTACAGGGGAATTTCCCCCGGAGGCAGTCGAGATCCTCGCCGGGATCGGCCGCTGGATGGACAAAAACGCCGAAAGCATCCGCGGCTGCGGCAAGGCGGGCCTGCCCAAGCCGGACTGGGGCCGGTTCACCCGCAATGGTAATGAACTATATCTGCACATATTTGAAAACGCCTTGGGGCCGCTGCCCGTGCCTCAGGTGAAAAAGGACGACATTCTCTCCGTGACCATGCTGGCGGACGGCACAGAGGTGCCCATCTCCACCAGCTGGGTCCACAGCGACTATCCCGACGTCTGCTTCCTGGACCTGGGCCCTGACCCGTTGCTGCCCGACCCGACGGATACCGTCATCAAGATCGTGCTGAAGGAGGATGCCTGATGCTCTCAGATCATCTGCACAGCATGGCAAACGAGCTCTGGCGTGAGACTATGCCCACCCTTGGACTCGCCGGAGCGGCACTGGACAGCGCTATCTCCGCTGTGGACGACGAGGACAAGAGAGCGCTTCTCGCTCTCGCCTATGGGACCCTTCCCATCTCCGACGCCGCCAGTGTGCCTCTTTCTATCATCGCCGGCTACTGCGACCATGCCCTCTTTCTTAAGAAAAACAGTCCCTTCTGCCGGGATGTGTCCGAAGATAAATTCCTGCACTTCGTGTGGTATCCCCGTGTAAATTCCGAGGACCTGACCGACTGCCGGGCCTTCTTTTACAAGCATCTCGCGCCGGTCGTGAAGGGCCTGGACAGCGAGGCGGCCATCCTGGCGGTCAACCGCTGGTGCGCCGAGCACATGACATATCAGCGCGCGGACGACAGGACCGAGAGCCCCATGACCGCCTATCGGTCCGGCACGGGTCGGTGCGGCGAGGAGTCGGTATTTCTCGTCACCGCCCTGCGCAGCGTGGGCATCCCCGCCCGGCAGGTATACGCCCCCTGGTGGGCCCACTGCGACGATAACCACGCCTGGGTGGAGGCATGGGACGGCGGCCGCTGGCGTTTTCTGGGTGCCTGTGAGCCGGAGCCCGTGCTGGACCGGGGCTGGTTCTGCGACGCCGCGGCCCGGGCCCCGCTGGTCCATTACCGGACCTTCTTCGACTGCCATGAAGGCGACCGGCTTGCGGAGCGGATGGGCTCGGTGCGGCTCTACGCCGTGACGGACCGGTATGCCAAGACCTTCCCCGTCACCCTGCGGGTGCTGGGCCCGGACGGCCGGCCCGCGGCGGGAGCGGTTGTAGAGCTGGACGTGGTGAACATGGCCGCCTTCCGCCCCATCCTCCGGGGCCGCTGCGATGATGACGGCCGCTTTACGGCCGTGGTCGGTATGTGTGACCTTTTGGCAGAAGCCATTTCAGACGGTCGCATTGCCTCTGCCCTCGTCCGGCCATCGGCTGATATGTCTGAAATAGTGTTGACCCTGGCGGAGCCCGCTGAGGGAACTATAGAGCAGGATTTTGCCCCATCCGTCCCCTCATCCCGGAACCGGGTCCCCATCACCGCCGCCCAGCAGGAGGAGAACACCGCCGTGCTGGCTGCCTGCGCCACAGCCCGCACAGAACGGACAAAACAGTGGCATCGTCCTGAATACGACGCGGCGGCGGGACCCTGGCCCCATCTGTTCGCCCTGGCCGCCGGGAACGGGCCGGAGATATACCGCTTTTACGCCGCCCATGAGGGCGCTCAGCGGGAACTTGCGGCCCAGATGCTCCAGGCCATGGCGGCAAAGGACCTGCGGGATGTGACCTTTGAGATACTGGAGGGCCACTTCCAGGCCGCTCTTCCTTATACTGGAACTGAGCACTTTGTGCAGGAGGTATTGGATCCCCGCATTGGCTTTGAGGTGCTGGAGAACTGGCGGCCCGTCATTTCGGCCGCGCTATCTCCCGAGCAGCGCGATGCCTTCCGGGCCTGCCCGGAGGAACTGATGGAGTACATTCGCGCCTCCTTCCCCGACCCGGAAGGCAACCTATACCCCACCCTCTCCATGATGCCCTCCGCCGTACTGGCCAGCGGTCACGCCGACGAAAAGGCACGCCGGACGCTGTTCACGGCGGCGCTGCGGACCCTGGGCATACCTGCCCGGCTGGACCCGGCGGACGGCTCTGCCCAGTATTGGCGGGATTGACGTTATCACCCCGCTGACGCCTGTGACGAGGATACGGGAACACTTCTGCTCACGCCTTCGGAGGGAGAACAGCCCATATATGGCGTTGAATGGTCCCTGGCCCGCCTGGAGGGTGACCGCTGGCACATTCTGGACCTGTCCAAGGCAGAGGAGCCATATCAGCTGCGACTGGTCTCCGGCCATTACCGGCTGACTACGGCCCGGCGTCTGCCTAACGGAAAGCAGTTGTGCCGTGTGACAGAGCTCACCGTCAGGCCCGGAACGGAGACAGCGCTTCCCCTGCTCCTCCGCTCCGCACCCCCGGAGGACATGCTCACCCGCGTCCCGCTGGAAAACAACTATCTCCAGGACAGCGCCGGCGGCGCTGTTCCAACCAACACCCTCCTGCCCGCCGGAGGCATCCTGGCCTTCCTCCAGCCTGGCGCCGAGCCCACAGAGCACATCCTGAACGAGCTTGCCGACGCCGCGCCGGCGCTGCGAGCCCGGATGGACAAGGGCATGGGCATGGGTCTGGTGTTTCGGAAGGTCGGCGACGAGACCTCCCCCGCCGTGCAGCGGGTGATCTCCGCCCTGCCCGGTACGCGGGTACTTTTTGACGAGGGCGGCCGGGCCGGCGGGCACCTGGCAAGGAAGCTGTTTCTGGAGCCGGGGGTGCTGCCGCTTCTGGCGGTGCTGGACAGCGGCTACCATGGCCGCTTCGGCAGCGCCGGCTATCAGGTTGGCGTGGTGGACCTGGCTGTCAAGCTGACGGACTGCATGGCGTGACAAATAAAGAATAACGCCGCTTCGCATTTAGCGAAGCGGCGCTTTCTTATGTTCTCATTCCGCCTTTTTGCCGCTGAATTTCTCGGCATAATGGCACTTTACCTGGTGGCCGTTGCCGAAGTCCTTCATGGGCGGCACCTGCTGTTTGCACTGCTCGGTGCAGTAGGTGCAGCGGGTGTGGAACAGGCATCCCGAGGGCGGATTCACCGGGCTTGGTATATCGCCCTCCAGGAGGATACGGTCTTTATGCACCGTGGGGTCCGGGATGGGCACCGCCGACAGCAGCGCCTGGGTATAGGGATGTACCGGCATGGAATAGAGGTCCCTCTTGTCGGCGATCTCCACGATGGAGCCGAGGTACATGACCGCGATCCGGTCGGAGATCATCTCCACCACGCTCAGGTCGTGGCTGATGAAGAGGTATGTCAAAGACAGCTGATCCTGCAGCTTCTTCATCAGGTTCAGCACCTGGGCCTGGATGGACACGTCCAGCGCCGAGACGGGCTCGTCGGCGATGATGACCTTGGGGTTCACGGAGATGGCCCGGGCGATGCCCACGCGCTGGCGCTGGCCGCCGGAGAACTCATGGGGATACCGCTCCCCGTGGGACGGGCCCAGGCCCACCAGCCGCAGCAGCTCATGTACTCTCTTCAGCCGGTCTTCGGCGGACAGCTGGGTGTGCAGGAGCATGGGCTCGCCGATCAGATCCTGGATCTTGATCCGGGGATTCAGGGACCCGTAGGGGTCCTGGAAGATCATCTGTATCTCCGCCCGCAGGGGCCGCATCTGCTTCTCGGTGAACTTGGATATATCCGTGCCGTTATAGAACACCTCGCCGGAGTCGGGGACGATCAGATGATTGATGAGCCGGCCGGTGGTGGACTTGCCGCAGCCGGACTCGCCCACCAGAGAGAAGGTCTCGCCGGGCATGATGTCAAAGGACACGTCGTTGACGGCGTGGACGAATTTTTTCCCGCCCAGGCCCTTGTTGGCCACAAAGGTCTTTACCGCGTTTTTCACAGATACGATAGGCTGGCTCATGCTTCCGCCTCCTTTCCCTGCCCGGTCCCGAACAGATGGCAGCGGCACTTGCGGGCGTTGCCGCCGGGCACAGGGTGCAGCTCCGGTTCCGTCTGGCGGCAGATGTCCTGGGCATACTTGCACCGGGGCGCGAATTTGCAGCCCTGGGGCATGGCGGACAGGTCAGGCACGCTGCCGGGGATACTGGGCAGGCTGGTCACGCCGCTGCCCAGCTTGGGCACCGAGGCGATCAGGCCCACGGTATAGGGGTGTATGGGGTCGGCGAACAGATCCTCGACGCTGGCCTCCTCCACGATGCGCCCGGCGTACATGACGATGGCCCGGGAACACATCTCCGCCACCACGCCCAGGTCATGGGTGATGAGCAGGATGCTCGTATTGTTGCGGGCGCGGATGTCCTTCATCAGCTCCAGGATCTGCGCCTGAATGGTCACGTCCAGAGCCGTGGTGGGCTCGTCGGCGATCATCATCTCCGGCTCACAGCAGAGGGCCATCGCGATCATCACGCGCTGGCTCATGCCGCCGGACAGCTGGTGGGGATAGCTGCGCAGGGTCTGCTCCGGGTCCGGTATACCCACGGCGGAGAGCATCTTGGACGCCCGCTGGCGGGCCTCCGCCTTCGATATTTCGTTGTGCAGCCGGATGGCCTCGATGAGCTGATCCTGCACGCGCATGCAGCTGTTGAGGGAACTCATGGGGTTCTGGAATATCATGGAGATGCGCTTGCCGCGGATGGAGCGCATCTGCTTTGTGGTCATCTGGGCCAGGTCCTGTCCGTCAAACATGATGGACCCGGACGCCACTTTTCCGGCGGTGTCCTCAAAAAGCCCCATGATGGAGAGGCTGGTCACGGACTTGCCGCAGCCGGACTCGCCCACCAGGCCCAGTATCTCGCCCCGGTCCAGGGAGAAGGTGACATTGCTCACCGCGGTGACAGAGGTCTTTTTGCCGGTCTTGAACGTGGTGGTCAGGCCGGTCACTTCCAACATTTTTTCTGCCATATCTCTCCCCTCCTCACTTCAGTTTCGGGTCCAGGGTGTCCCGCAGCCCGTCG
Organism: uncultured Oscillospiraceae bacterium; assembly: GCA_947631675.1. The sequence continues at coordinate 15,823 of CANRMG010000005.1, read as the reverse complement.
CCCAGGAGGTTGAAGGCCAGGACCGTCAGGAAGATCAGCACGCCGGGCACATAGACCAGATGGGGCGCTGTGGTCATATAGTTCCGGGCCGTGGAGAGCATGGAGCCCCACTCCGGCACCGTCACGTCGGCGCCGTAGCCCAGGAAGCTCAGACTGGCCGCCGCCAGGATGGCGGTACCGATGCGCATGGTGAAGTTGACGATCATGGACTGGATGGTCCCGGGGAAGATATGGACCCACAGGATGCGCCGGTCAGGGCACCCCAGGGACCGGGCCACCTCTACGTAGAGGGACCCCTTTACCTGGATCGTGGCGCTTCGCATGATCCGGGCGAACGACGGCACGGTGAACACCGCCACGGCGATGATCACGTTGACCGTGCCCGGTCCGATAATGGCCACGATGGCGATCGCCAGCAGGATATCCGGGAAGGCGAACAGCACGTCGCTGCCGCGCATGATGAGCGACTCAAGAATGCCGCCGTAATAGCCGGCTAGCAGGCCCAGGATGGTGCCGAGGACAGTGCCGACGATGACCGCGCTCAGCGCGCAGTAAAGGCTCAGGCGCGCACCCACCATGACCCGGCTGAGCACATCGCGGCCGAACTCATCCGTGCCGAAGATGTGCTGGGCCGTGGGGCCCTCCAGAAGGTGGGTATAGTCCGCCGCCGCAGGATCATAGGGGGTTATGTATGGGGACACCAGGGCCATGCCGATCAGCAGTACGATGAACACAAGGCTGATCAGCGCCGCCCGGCGCTTGGAGAATTTCTTGATGAATGCCTTGACCCGGTTCTGCGCGGTGGGAAGCGCCTCCGCGTCGGCATACAGCGGTTCTTCTTCCAAAACCGCTTTCGTGGTCTCTTCAGCCAAGTTGGCGCCTCCTTTCTCAATCATAGCGGACCTTCGGATCCAGCACACCGTAGAGCAGATCGACGATCAGGTTGATGACGATGTATTCCAGCGAGAAGAACAGCAGCAGCGCCTGGACAACCTTATAATCCCGGTAGCCGATGGAGTCCACCAGCAGTCTGCCAAGACCGTTGATGGAGAAGACCGTCTCGGCCATGACGGAGCCGGTGAGAAGGCCGCCGATCTGCAGACCGGTGACCGTGACCACCTGGATAAGGGAGTTTTTATAGGCGTGGCGCAATATGACGAAAAACTCGCCCAGGCCCTTGGCGCGGGCCGTGCGTATATAGTCCTCCTTCAGGTTCTCCAGCATGCTGGAACGTGTGAATCGGGCGATGATGGCCATGACGCCGCAGCCCATGGTGAACGAGGGCAGGATATAACTCTTCCATGTGGTCAGCCCCGACACCGGCAGCCAGCCCAGCTTGACGCAGAATAGCTGTATCAGCATCAGGCCCAGCCAAAAGCTTGGCGCCGAGATACCGGATATGGCGATGACCATGCTGGTATAGTCCAGCGCCCTTCCCCTTCGCACCGCCGCCATGATGCCCAAAAACGTGCCCAAAAGCGTGGCCCACAGCATGGCCAGGATGGTCAGCTGCACAGTGGGCAGAAAGCGGGGCTTGATGGTATCGAACACCGTGGCGCCATTTCGTATGGAGTCACCTAAGTCCAGGGTGAACAGGCCCTTCATGTAGATCAGGTATTGCTTTATAAGCGGCTCATTGAGCCCCAGCTGCTCCCGAACGTTCTCGATCTCATAGCTGGTGGCCTCCTTGCCCGCGATGATCCGCGCCGGGTCGCCGGGGATAAGGTGGATGAACATGAAGATCAGCAGTGATATGACCAGCAGCAGCGGGATCGCGCTCAGGATCCGCTTGACAGCATACCGCAGCATAATGATGTACCTCCCTTCTTCGGATATTTAAAGAGCAAAAGCAAAAATAATTATAAAAGGGCCGCCGTCTTTCTACGGTGTTGATCCATATGAGACGGCGGCCCAGGTTCCGCTACATCATGTATTCAGGTTTGCTTTTACTGGGCGATAGCGGCGTTGTCAAAGACGATCCGGCCATCGGGGTCCATACGCACGCCGGACAGATAGGTCTGGTGGGCGGAGCGCACGTTGTCCACAGCCAGGAACAGCCACGGGCAGTCGCCCCAGGCGATGGCCTGCGCCTGCGCGTACAGGTCGGCCAGGACCGTGGGATCGGCGGAAGCCAGCGCGTCGTCCAGGAGCTTGTCGAACTCGTCGTTCTCATAGTAAGCGGTGTTGGCGCTCACAGGCGGCTCCATGCTGCTGTGCAGCAGGGCGCGGACGGTGGAGTCGGCGGAGAAGTCGGAAGCGGACCAGTTCACGTACCACATCTGGATGGTGGCCTCATCGCGCTCAACATAGATGTCGGCGTCCATGGTGCCCAAGTCATAGGGGATGACATCGACCTTGATGCCGATCTGCGCCAGCTGCTGCTGGATGAAGGTAGAGCCCTTGATCTCCTGGGTGGCGTTGTCGCACCAGATGGTCAGGTCGAAGCCGTCGCCATAGCCGGCCTCCTCCATGAGGCTCTTGGCCTTCTCCAGATCATACTCATAGACGGTCTGGGGCGCATAGTAGGAGATGGTGGGCGGGAAGACGGAGTCGGCGATGGTGGCGTCGCCATTGTACATGACGGCCAGGTACGCGTTCTTGTCGATGGCGTAGTTCATGGCCTGGCGGACGCGCACGTCGCTCAGGGGCTCCACGTCGGCGTTCAGGGTCACATAGCGCATGATGTTGGAGGGCACGCTGTCGATGACGATGTCCGCATCGCCGGCCACAGCGCCTTCCTGGTCACTGGTCATGGGGTAGATGAAGTCGGCCTCGCCGGTCTGCAGCATGGCGGTACGGGTGCCGGCCTCGGGGACCTCCATGATGGTGACAGAGTCAACGGAGGGGACCTCGCCCCAGTAATTCTCGTTGGGGACCATCTTCACGAAGTTGCCCTCGGACCACTCCTCGTACACGTACGGGCCGGTGCCGCAGGGATGGTACATCACGTCGTTGCCGAACTCGTCGATGGCAGCCGGGCTGATGTAGGTGATCAGAGCCAGCTTGTTCAGGAACGTGGACCAGCCCTCATTCAAGACGAACTTGACGGTGGATGCATCCTCGGCGGTGACGGTCACACGGGGGGTGGTGGAGCCGTCCGCAGCGGTGATGTACCAGTTGGGAGTACGGCGCAGGCCGTTGTTCTCGTCCAGGATACGGTCGAAGTTGGCCACGACAGCGTCGGCGTTGAAGTCGGTGCCGTCATGGAACTTGACGCCCTCACGCAGCTTGAACGTGTAGGTCAGGCCGTCGTCGGAGATCTCCCAGCTCTCAGCCAGCACGCCGATGAAATTGCGCTCCTCGTCAAAGCCTACCAGCGGCTCATACATGCCGCGGGTCGCGGAGATCGCGTTGGTGTCCGTGATGTTGTGGGGGTCCATGGAGCTCATGCCGCCCTCGATGGCAATGACGACGTCATTGTCCTGCGGGGTGACGGCAAAAGCGGAGACGGCGCCGAAGCACAGCGTCAGAGCCAGGACCACTGCCAGCACTTTGAACATTTTCATGGTTGGTTCTTCCTTCCTCTTCATAATTATATTTCACACGGCGTGCGCCGACGTGATCGAGCTGGTATTTTGTGCTCATTGTGGATAAACACAACAATTACGAAAAGATTATATAACATGTTGTTGATTCTGTCAAATGCTTTCCAGGAGAAATATGACGCATTTTATGCAAAAGATGCAGTCAGCAACCGTCATTTGCAATTTGACAAATCGGCGGGACACGGTATAATGGCTGGTAAGAATACGAGTTCGACAGGAGGATATATCCATGGGCAAGATATTTTTTGAGGCCTGCTGCGGCTCCGCCGCAGATGCCATCGCCGCCTATGAAGGCGGCGCCGACCGCGTGGAGCTGAACTCCGACCTGTTCCATGGCGGCCTCACCCCCACCTTGGGCGCCCTGCGCACGGTGAAAAAGCACGCCCCCGGCCTGAAGGTCATGTGCATGGTCCGGCCCCGGGAGGGCGGGTTCTTCTACACCGAGACGGAATATGAGACCATGCTGGAGGACGCCCGGCTGTTCGTGGAGAACGGGGCCGATGGCATCGTGTTCGGCTTTTTGCACGAGGACGGCACGGTGGACGCCGGCCGCTGCCGGGAGATGCTCTCCGTCATCGGAGAGAAGGAATCCGTGTTCCATCGGGCCATCGACGTGGTGCCGGACGTGATGGCAGCGCTGGATACGCTCATAGACCTGGGCGTGACCCGGGTGCTGACCAGCGGCCAGAAGCCCACGGTCCCTGAGGGGGCGCAGACCATCAAGGCCATGATCGAGCACGCCGCCGGCCGCATCCAGATCCTCCCCGGCGGGGGCATCACCCCGGAGAACGCCGCCTGGTGCCGGGACACCATCGGCACGAAGATCATGCACGCCGCCATGCACCGCACCGCCTATGACCACAGCTGCGACGGAAATCCCGCCATTTACTTCGGCGGCGCGGTCTATCCCCCTGAGGACCGGTATCTGCTCACCCACGCCGAGGACATCGGCGCCTTCCTCCGCCAGGCAAACGCCTGAAAGCGGACAGGTACAGATTCACAGCGCGAAAGACCTCCGGCTCTGTGCCGGAGGCCTTTTCTCTCCCTCCCATGGTCACGCGCCCGGGCACGGGATCATGCGGCCGGTGTTGTCGATGTCGTACTCCCCTGCCAGCAGCAGCTCCGACACGGGCACGATCTCATAGCCCTCCTGCAGGAGGTACTCGATGATCCCGGGCAGCGCCTCCGGCGTGTGCTTGGCGGCGTTGTGGAAGAGGATGATGCTGCCGCCCGAGACCTTCCCCGTGACCCGCTTATAGATGTCGTCCGCGCTCAGGTCCTTCCAGTCCAGGCTGTCCACGTCCCACTGGATGGGCTGGACGCCCATGTTGCGGATGGCGGTGATGACCTGGTCGTTATACTCTCCATAGGGACAGCGGAAAAGCTCTACCGGCTTGCCGGTGATGGCCTCGATCTTGCCGGAGCACAGGCTCACCTCGTCGATGATCTGTTTTTCTGACAGCTTTGCCATGTGAGGATGGGTATCGGAGTGGTTGCCGATCTCCATGCCCGCGTCCGCCAGGGCCTTCACGCTCTCCGGATATTTGTCCGCCCACTGCCCCACCAGGAAGAACGTGGCCCGTACGCCGTACTTCGTCAGGGTATCGATGAGCGTCTGGGTATCCTCGTTGCCCCAGGCGGCGTCAAACGTCAGGCTCACAGCCTTGTTATCCCGCTTCACGCAGTAGACGGGCAGCTCCTTTGCCGACGCAGACACGCCGACGATAGACGGACTGTTCACCACCCAAAATATAGCTATCACCGCAAGCGTCAGGGTGATCGGCCCCAGCAGCTTGCGGTGTCTCATAAGTACGGTTTTCACTTTGTTCACTGGACGTACCTCCGGCTCGATATTGGTACATCCTATGAGCCTGACCGGCGGTTTATGAGAGACGGCCGCTGGCAGTCGATAAAGAATATAGTTTGGATTTGCTTTTCCCGCTTACATATGTTAAAATAATTTGGAAATTTTTGTCCATGCAATATCTGCTAAGACAGGAGAACGCTGACCAATGGCAAAGTGGCTGAAAAACAAGCTCCCCTTCATAATGATAGGCGTAGTCTGTGTTTTTGCCGTATTGATCAGCCTTATCTATTTCCGCTTTACCTCCCAACGGATCTTTGAGGACAGCACAGTCCATCTGGAGGAGGTATACGGACAGGTGGACCGCGCCTTCGGCGCCTTCATCGACAGGAACTGGGCCCTTTTGGACAGCTGCGACGATTATTTTGCCTTGGCGGACCGGTCCGGCGGTCCCATCGACGGCTTCATCGCCGAGAAGCAGGAACATTGGGGCTTCACCTCCTTCTACTTCCTCTCCGGCGGCCATGACTGCATGACGGCGGAGGGCGACCGCTCCCCTATCGACCTGGGCAGCGCCTGGGACGACCTGTCCCAGGGCGAACCCATCCTGGCGGGAGTCACCCTCTCAGACGGCCGGGATGTGACCGTCTTTGCCGCTCCCGCCTCCCATGGGGAGTACAACGGCTTTGCCTATGACGCCATCGCCATCAGTTACACGAACGCCGATCTGGCCGCGTCCCTGGATGTGGACGCCTTTTCCGGCCGCGCCAACTGCTTTGTGATCCACAACGACGGCACGGTGCTGCTGTCCACCCAGACCGGCGGCAACGTGTTCAACAACTATCTTGCCTACCTGGGAGCGGCCTCCGACCTGGCCGGGGACGAACTGGACCGCATACGGAACGATTGGCTCCAGGGCAGATCGGGCCTTGTCCAGTGCAAGGTCGGCGGTGTAGACCACTGCATCCTCTACCTCCCGGTGGAGTATCAGGACTATTTCATGCTGAGCGCAGTCCCCCTGAGCGCGGTGAGCGCGGGATTTCTGTCCGTGCAAAAGACCACGATCATCGTCCTGGCCGCGATCTTCCTGCTGGTGGGCGCCTCGGCGTTCACGATCATCCTCCTGCGGAGCAGAAAGCGCTCCCGCCGCGACCAGACGGAGCTCCAGTACCGGGAGCTCATGTTCGACGTGCTGTCCAACGGCGTGGACGACATCTTCATCATGCTCAGCGCCGGGACATATACCGTGGACTATGTGAGCCCCAATATCCAGCGCCTGCTGGGCATATCCGCGGAGGAAGCCCGCCGTGACATCCGGGTCATGGAAAAGTGTGCCATCGATTACGATGTGGTGATCCCCCGCGGAGAGCTGGGCGCTATTCCCCTGAACGGCAGCCGCTTCTGGGAGTGCGAGTATATGCACCAGAACACCGGCGAGCGCCGCTGGTACAGGATGACAGTCTACCACCTGCAGCTGCAGGAGGTGGAAAAGTACGTGATCGTCCTGTCTGACCGGACCCAGGAGCGGCAGAACAACCAACAGCTCCAGCAGGCCCTTACCGCCGCCCGCAGCGCCAACGAGGCCAAGTCCAACTTCCTGTCCAATATGTCCCACGACATCCGTACGCCCATGAACGCCATCGTCGGCTTCTCGGTGCTGCTGGAGCGAAACGCGGACCAGCCGGACAAGGTACGGGAGTATACCCGAAAGATCTCCTCCTCCAGCCAGCATCTGCTCAACCTGATCAACGATGTGCTGGATATGAGCAAGATCGAGAGCGGCAAGACGAGCCTTAATGTGGACAGCTTCAGCCTTCCCGGACTGCTGGACGACTTGGGCACCATCATCCTCTCCCAGGCGAAGGCCAAGGATCAGCGTCTCACCTTCCATGTCCAGGGCACGCCGCCGGAGACCATTCTGGGCGACAAGCTGCGTCTGAACCAGATCCTCATCAACCTCCTGTCCAACGCCGTGAAGTACACCCCCGAGGGCGGGAACATTGACTTCACCGTCCGTGAGCTGCCTCAGCCGGCGCCCCAGTATACAAAGCTGCAGTTCGTTGTGAAGGACGACGGCATCGGCATGAGCGAGGAGTTCCAGCAAAACGTGTTCGCCCCTTTCAGCCGGGAGATCAACTCCGTCACCAACAAGATCCAGGGCACCGGTCTGGGCATGGCCATCACCAAGAACCTTGTGGACCTGATGGGCGGCGTCATATGGGTGGAGAGCGCCCCCGGCGTGGGCACCACCTTCACCGTGGAGCTGTCCTTTGCCCTGCCGGAAACAGACGAGTCCGGCGCCGGTGTCACCCCCGCGCAGAGCGCCCCCGCAGAGACGCCGGCGGCCAGCCCCCTGGAGGGCCGGCTGTTCCTGATGGCAGAGGACAACGAACTGAATGCCGAGATCCTGTCCGAGATGCTGGATATGGAGGGCGCCCGCTGCGAGCTGGCCGTGAACGGCCAGGAGGCGGTAGATATGTTCCTCCAGTCCGAGCCGGGACGTTATGACATGATCCTGATGGACGTACAGATGCCCGTTATGAACGGCTACGACGCCACCAGGGCCATCCGGGCCAGCGCCCACCCCTCGGCGGCGACGATCCCCATCGTGGCCCTGACGGCCAACACCTTCGCCGAGGACGTGCGAAACGCCCTGGACGCGGGCATGGACGGCCACCTGGCCAAGCCTATCGACATGAATGCCATGCGCGAGCTGGTAGGACGGATACTGAACAAGGCGCCCGTTGATGGCTGCGAGAAAGGAGCGAACGACCATGGTTAAAAGGCGCATCTCCCTGCTGCTTCTGACCCTCGCCGCCGCCCTGCTTCTATCGTCCTGCGGGACAAAAAAGGCGGAGGATGACGCGAACGTCCTCACCCTTGTTGGCAAAAAGAGTGACCTGGATAAAAACTATATGACCCGCGTCTTTGAACGCTACGAGGCCGCCACGGGAAACGACCTGAATATCGTCGCCTATGAGGACGATGAATATGAATCCGTCACGTCGGAGCTCTTCAAAGAAGGCGACGTGCCTGACCTGTTCCTGCACTTTCACAACGCGGACCTGGCCCGGTTCGACATAGAGGACAACTTCTACTATCTGAACGACGAGCCCTGGGTGGAAGAGCTGACGGACAGCGCCCGGGCCTACTGCCTGGACGCGGACGGACATCTGCTGGGCCTCCCCTTCTGGGAGAATTCCGTCTCCGGCTGCTACTACAATAAGACCCTGCTGGACAGCATGGGTCTGAACCCCGCCGCCACCCAGAAGGAGTTCGATATGCTCTGCCAGGCCCTGGCCAGCACCGGCTATACCCCCATCTGCTGGCCCGCCAAAGGCTGCTCCTGGATGTTCCAGTTCGGCATGGACCCCATCTTTGCCGACGACCCGGACCTGCTGGAGAGGCTCAACGCCAACGAGATCACCTACGCCGACATCCCCCAGATGACTGACATGGTCCAGTGGATCGCCGACGCGGCGGAAAAGGGCTGGTTCGGCAATGACTATATGTCCACAGGCTGGGACGAGATAAGCCCCGCCCTCACCTCCGGCGACGCGGTGATGACGTTCATATGGGACACCTGGTTCACCACGGACCTGGCCACTGACGGCAAGTATGGCATCGACGACTTCGCCCTGATGCCAGTTTTCATGAACACCGTCCCCAACGGCACCTATGAGGGCGGCAACCTGAATATGATGATGGTGAACAAGAACAGCGAAAAGCTGGCGCTGGCGCTGGACTTTCTCGTCTTCTGCGCCGATGAAGAGAACTGCAACGCCGCCTTTGAGGGCATCTCCACCATCAGCTGCTTCAAGCACCAGACCAGCAACATCCAGTCCCAGATGGTGCTGGACGCCCACGATTCCCTCGCCGCCAATGAGCGCGTGTCCACCGCCGCCTCCCGGATCACCGGCTACAGCGCGGACGACATGGCCGCCGCCTTCGATATGCTCCTGAGCGGCCAGATGGACGTGCCGGCGTGCATCGCCTACATGGACCAGTGCCGCATGGAAGCGGCCGGCTGGAGCGATCCCGCTTCGTAAATGCGATAACAAATCTATTGGAAAGGAACCGATGCCATGTCACGAGATATATGCGTATGCCTGGATTTTCTCACCGACGCCCACAAGGCGCAGATCAGAGCCACGGCTGAAAAGGGCGGCATGACCGTCCGCTTCTTCACCTCCGACAAGATGGACGAGGCCGCCGCATACGGTAAGACCGCCGAGGTGCTGTACGCCTGCTCCCCCAAGCTCCTGAAGCAGTGCGATGCGCTCAAATGGTACTGCTGCAGCTTCGCGGGCGTGGACGTATACTGCAAGGACCCCTCCCTGTTTCCCAACGCTGCGTGCCAGCTCACCAACTCCAATGTCTACGGCCTGACCATCTCCGAGCACGTGGTCATGGTGACGCTGATGCTCCTGCGGCGCATGCCGGAATATGGCGTATGGGTCCGCGGCCACCAGTGGAAGGGCGGGCTTTCCATCCGCTCCATCAAGGACTGCCATCTGACCATGCTGGGCACCGGCCAGATCGGACAGTGCATCGCCCACAGCTTCCGCGCCCTGGGCGCGGCGAAGATCACCGGCGTCAGCCGCAGCGGCCGCCCGGTGGAGGGCTTTGACGAGGTGTATCCCGTGTCGCAGCTGGACAAGCTGCTGCCGGAGACGGAGCTTCTGGTGATGGCCGTGCCCGGGACCGGCGAGACGGAGCATATCCTGAGCGCAGAGCGCATCGCCCTTCTGAAGGAGAACGCCTATGTCATCAACGTGGGCCGGGGCACCGCCGTGGACCAGGACGCCCTCATCCAGGCCCTGAACGCCGGAAAGATCGCCGGCGCGGCCCTGGACGTGGTGGACCCAGAGCCCCTGCCTCCGGATCACCCCCTGTGGGAGGCGAAGAACCTGATCCTCACCCCCCATGTGTCAGGGAACATGACCCTGGCCTACACATGCGACAGGAATGTGGACCAGTTCTGCGAGGATCTGGAAAACTACATGGCCGGCCGTCCCCTTGCCCACCTGGTGGACCTCTCCAAGGGCTACTGAGCTGCCTGAACAAATCTAAAACACCGCCACCCATTGGATGGCGGTGTTTTCTTATATCTTTGTCACTCTTCCTCCGCGGCGGTCTCGCAGTAGACGCAGCGGTATATCCCCTCATCGGTGAGCCGGAACTGCTGAGGCAGCTCCTGCTCCGTGCAGGTGATGCACTTGTTGTTCCTGCAATGGAACCGGTCTGTGAACGTCTCCTGTTTGGCCGGGGCCGCGGGCTTTTTCGCCTCATCCAGGAGCTTCAGGATAAGTGCCATGCGCATGTACTTCCCGTTCAGGGCCTGGCGGAAATAGGCCGCTCTCGGGTCATCGTCCACCGCCACGCTGATCTCATTGACACGGGGCAGCGGGTGCAGCACCGCCATGTGTTCTCTGGCTGCCTTCATCTTCTCCGGTGTGAGCACGTAGCTGTCCTTGAGCCGCTCATACTGGTCGGGATCGTCGAACCGCTCCCGCTGGATGCGGGTCATATAGAGAATGTCCAGGTCCGGGATGGCCCCGTCCAGGTCCGCCGTGCTGGTATAAGGTATGCCCTTGGCCTTCAGCACGTCCTTCTCCATGTACTCCGGCAGACACAGCTCCTCCGGGGAGATGAGCACGAACTTCGTCCCCTCATAGCGGCTCATGGCGTTGATGAGGGAGTGGACCGTGCGGCCGTATTTTAGGTCGCCGCACAGGCCGATGGTGAGATGATCGAGCCTGCCCAGCTCCCGGTGGATGGTGAGAAGGTCCGCCAGGGTCTGGGTAGGGTGGCAATGGCCCCCGTCGCCCCCGTTGATGACGGGGATAGAGGCGTTTCTCGCCGCCACCAGGGCCGCCCCCTCCCGGGGATGGCGCATGGCGATGATGTCGGCGTAGCAGCTGACCATCTTCACCGTGTCCGCCACGCTCTCGCCCTTGGCGGCCGAGGAGCTGTTGGCCTCCGAAAAGCCCAGCACATGGCCGCCCAGCTCGTACATGGCCGCCGTAAAGCTGAGCCGGGTCCGGGTGGAGGGCTCAAAAAACAGCGTGGCCAGCTTCTTGCCCGCGCAGGCGTGGGCGTACTTGTCCGGATGGTCGATGATGTCCAGGGCCGTGGCGATCATCTCGTCCAGTTCCTGGACGGAGAGGTCCAAGATGTCGATGACGCTCCTCATTTGGCCGCCTCCATCCAGCTCTCGTCGGAGGGATCGCTGCGGAACTTGATGAGCCGGGCCACGTCCTCTGGCTTGATATACCCCTCCTCCGCCGCCACCTGGGCGATGGCGTCAAAGTCCGTGAGGGAGGTGTTCTCCACGTTCGCCGCGGCCAGCCTGTCCAGCCCCTTCTTCATGCCGTAGGTGAAGATGCTCACGATCCCCAACACCTCTGCGCCCGCCTGACGCAGCACGTCCACCACCTCCAGCACGCTGCCGCCGGTGGAGATCAGGTCCTCCACAACGACTACCTTCTGGCCCGGTTCCAGCTTCCCCTCGATCTGGTTCTTCCGGCCATGGTCCTTGGCCCCGGAGCGGACATAGCCCATGGGCAGGCCCAGGATGTGGCCGGTGATGGCCGCGTGGGCGATGCCGGCGGTGGAAGTGCCCATGAGCACTTCCACATCGGGGTATTTCTCCCGAATAAGAGCCGCCAGTCCCTCCTCCACGTCCGTGCGCACCGCCGGCGCCGTCAGGGTCAGGCGGTTGTCGCAGTAGACGGGGCTCTTGATGCCGCTGGCCCAGGTAAAGGGCTCCTCCGGGCGAAAGAACACCGCCCTGATCTTCAAAAGGTCCTTCGCGATAAGTGTTTTTCTATCCATAGCTACCTCCATCAGCCAACGAAATCCGCCAGGCACCGCTCATAGGCCGCCACCGGGTCCGCGGCGGCGGTGATGGGCCGGCCCACCACGATATAGTCGGAGCCTATCTTCTTCGCCTCCGCCGGGGTCATGACCCGCTTCTGGTCCCCTTTATCCCCGTCGGCAAAGCGCACGCCGGGGGTGACGGTGAGAAAGTCCTTCCCACACCGGTCATGGACGGCCTTGGCCTCCATGGGCGAGCAGACCACCCCGTCCAGACCGGCCTTCTTCGCCGTCTCGGCGTAGTGCATGACCACCGACCCCATGGGCTCATGGATGAGAAGGTCCCGCTCCATGCTCTGCTGGTCCGTGCTGGTGAGCTGGGTGACGGCAATGAGAAGCGGCCGCGTCCCGTCGGGCCGGGTAAGGCCCTCCAGCGCCGCCTCCATCATGGCCGTAGTCCCCGCCGCGTGCAGGTTCACGATGTCCACATCCAGGCCCGACAGCACCGCCATGGCCTTCTTCACCGTGTTGGGGATGTCGTGCAGCTTCAGGTCCAGGAATATCTTATGGCCCCTGGCCTTGATCTGCCGGACGATATTCGGTCCCTCGGCGTAGAAAAGCTCCATGCCGATCTTCACGAAGGGCTTCTCCCCCGTGAACTTATCCAAAAACTCGTATACGGCCTGGGCGCTTGAAAAATCGCAGGCCACGATCACGTCCTTACCCATGGGCGCCTCCTATCATATCTCTCAAATTCTTGATACCGTACTTCTCCATGACCCCAGGCAGGGCACCGATGATGTCCCGGCAGGCATAAGGGTCCACCAGATTTGCCGCGCCGACCTCCACGGCCGTGGCGCCGGCCAGCATCATCTCGATCACGTCCCCGGCGGAGCGGACGCCGCCCACCCCCACAATGGGGATGGACACCGCCTCGTATACCTGGTACACCATCCGCAGGGCCACCGGGAACACCGCTGGGCCGGAAAGGCCGCCGGTGACGTTGGCCAGCAGGGGCTTTTTGGTCTTTAGATCTATCCGCATAGCCTGGAGAGTGTTGATGAGGCTGAGGCCGTCCGCCCCGGCGTCCTCGCAGGCTTTTGCGACGGACACGATGTCCGTCACGTTTGGCGTCAGCTTCATGATGACCGGCTTAGTCGTCACCGCCTTCACCGCCCGGACCACCTCCGCCGCCGCGGCCGGGTCCGTGCCGAAGCTCATGCCGCCCCCGTGGACGTTGGGGCAGCTGATGTTGACCTCCAGCCAGCCAACCTGTGGCTCAGCGTCCAGCTTTTCGCAGGTATAGGCGTAGTCCTCCACCGAAAAGCCGCTGACGTTGGCCATCACCGGCTTGTGAAATACCCTTTTGAGCCTGGGAAGCTCCTCCGCTATGACCTTGTCCACGCCGGGATTCTGCAGCCCCACGGCGTTGAGCATGCCGCCCTCGCACTCCGCGATGCGGGGCTGCGGGTTGCCGAAGCGGGGCTCCCGGGTGGTCCCCTTAAAGGAGAAGGTGCCCAGGCAGTTGATGTCGTAGTACTCGGCGAACTCATAGCCGTAGCCGAAGGTGCCGGAGGCAGGGATTACAGGATTGGAAAGCTCGATGCCGCAGAGGGTCACAGTAGTATTCACCACACGATCTCCCCCTTTCGGAATACGGACCCATCCTTACATACCCGCTTGGGCCCGTTCACCGTCTGCCGCGTACAGCCCATGCAGGCGCCGAAGCCGCAGCCCATTCGCGCCTCGAAGCTGAGCTGTCCGTCTCCCGCGGCCCGGTCATATACTGCCCGGAGCATGGGCTCCGGCCCGCAGGCATAGTAGAAGCTGTATTCCTCCGGCAGCGCGTCGGTGACAAAGCCCCTGACGCCCGGACTCCCATCCGCCGTGGCGACGGTCACGGCGCATCCCAGGGCCTGGAACTCGTCGGCATAGAACACCTCGTCGGCCTGGTTGAAGCCCAACACGACCTGCACTGCCTTCCCCTCTGCCAGCAGCCTTTTCGCCAGCCAATAGAGGGGCGCCGCGCCGATACCCCCGCCGATGAGCAGGGGCCGGCCGCCGGAGAGGGACGTGTCGAAGCCGTTGCCGAGGCCGGTGAGAAGCTCCAGCTCCTGCCCCGGCGCCATGGCCGCCATCAGCTCCGTTCCCCCGCCCACGACCTTATATATGAGGGTCAACTGCCCCTCCTGGGCGTCGCACACGGAGATGGGCCGGCGCAGGAACCGCCCCGGCAGGGCGATGTCCACGAACTGTCCCGGCGCGATGATGGGGCCGGTGTCCCCCGCCAGACACATCCGGTACACCGTGGGCGTGAGGGCCGTATTTTCCGTGACGGTAAAGACGCTCTTTTTCATGCGTCGATGGTGGAGATGGTGAGCGTGGTCTCCTCCAGCACGTCCAGGAGCACCCGCACAGTGTCCAGGCTGGTGAAGATGGTCACGTTGTTCTCCGTGGCCAGCTGGCGGATCTTCACGCCGTCGTTGCCGGCGGACTCGGAGCCGATGTCCCGGGTGTTGATGATGTAGGCCAGGTGCCCCTGCCGGATAGCGTCGGGTATCTCCTCGCTGCCGTCCTTGATCTTGTGCAGCACATGGGTGCGGATGCCGTTTTCTTTCAGGAACGCCGCCGTGCCGGGTGTGGCCTCGATGTTGAAGCCCATGTTGTAGAATCGGCGGATCAGGGGCAGCGCCTCCGGCTGGTCGTTGCGGGCGATGGTGGCGAATACGGTGCCGTAGTTGAGGAGCCTGGTCCCCCCGGCCTGCAGGGCCTTGAAAAGGGCGCGGTTCAGCTTGTCGTCGTAGCCGATGGCCTCGCCGGTGGACTTCATCTCCGGGGACAGGTAGGCGTCCAGGCCCTTGATCTTGTTGAAGGAGAATACGGGCACCTTCACGTAGTACCGCTCCTTCTCCTGGGGATAGAGGTCGAAGATGCCCTGCTCCTTCAGGCCCTTGCCCAGGATGACCTCCGTGGCGATGTCCGCCAGGGAATAGCCCGTGGCCTTGGAGAGGAACGGCACCGTCCTGCTGGACCGGGGATTCACCTCGATGATGTACACGTCGTCGTTTTTGTCCACGATGAACTGGATGTTATAAAGCCCCACGATGCCGATGCCCAGCCCCAGCTTCTTGGCATACTGCAGTATGACGCCCTTCACCTTGTCCGAGATGGAGAAGGTGGGATAGATGCTGATGGAGTCGCCGGAGTGGATGCCCGTGCGCTCGACGAGCTCCATGATGCCCGGCACGAACACGTCCCGGCCGTCGCATATGGCGTCCACTTCCACTTCCTTGCCCTGGATGTACTTGTCCACCAGCACGGGCTTGTCCGCGTCGATCTCCACGGCGGTCTTGAGATAGTGGCGCAGCTGCTGCTCGTTGGCCACGATCTGCATGGCCCGGCCGCCCAGCACGAAGCTGGGCCGCACCAGCACCGGGTAGCCGATCTCCGCCGCGGCCTTCACCCCGTCCTCTATCTTCGTCACCGCCTGGCCCTTGGGCTGGGGGATATCCAGGTCCTTCAGGATCTTCTCAAAGCTGTCCCGGTTCTCTGCCCGCTCGATGGCGGCGCAGTCCGTTCCGATGATCTTCACGCCCCGGTCCATCAGCGGCTGGGCCAGGTTGATGGCCGTCTGGCCGCCCAGGGAGGCGATGAC
>CANRMG010000004.1 GCA_947631675.1 uncultured Oscillospiraceae bacterium | reverse complement strand
TACGCCTGGCGATGTGATCCGCCAGGCGTACCACGTCCGCCTCCATCGTATCTTTCGGCTTGCCGGTGGTGTGGTTCAGGATGCCCATACGGGTCTCCTGGCACAGGTTCAGGCCCCGGCCGTCCTTCTCCAGCTTGTCCACCACCCGCAGGCTCTGCTCGTAGTGGTGAAAGCCCCCTGTGATGTCCCGCAGGGCCCGCTCCCCGGCGTGGCCGAAGGGGGTGTGGCCCAGGTCATGGCCCAGGGCGATGGCCTCGGTCAGGTCCTCGTTGAGGGCCAGGGCCCGGGCGATGGTCCGGGCGATGCGGGCCACCTCCAGGGTATGGGTCAGGCGGGTCCGGTAGTGGTCCCCCTCGGGCCGCAGGAACACCTGGGTCTTGTGGCGCAGGCGGCGGAAGGCCTTGGAGTGGGTGACCCGGTCCACATCCCGCTGGAAGCAAGTGCGCACCTCGTCCTCTGGCTCCGGCACGGGCCGGCCCTTGCTGTTCACCGACAATGTCCCGTAGGGGCCTATGATAAGAGCTTCCTGCTGCTGTCGTATCTCTCGAAAGGTGGGCATGATGTTTACCCCATATGTAAAAAAGGTATCGCAAATCTCTTTGCAA
This sequence comes from uncultured Oscillospiraceae bacterium, assembly GCA_947631675.1. The sequence continues at coordinate 25,507 of CANRMG010000004.1, read as the reverse complement.
TACCCTTATACGCTGTTTTTTTGATTTTTCCCTTTTTTCTTTGGAAAAAATTTTTGATATACCACTTGGAAGCCTCCCTCTGACGAGGGAGGTGGCCGCCGAAGGCGGACGGAGGGAGAGAACGGCTCTGTTATTGTCCCTGCGGCGTCGCCGTCCCTCTGCCATTGGTCGCGTCGGTCACCCGCCGGCAAAGCTCCTCCGCCCTGGCAGCCAGCAGCCGCACCGTCAGGCGCGCCCTGTCCGGGTCGGAGGCATAGTCGCTCCCGGTGAGCGCCCCCTCATACTCCCGGATGAGCCGGTGGACCCGGTCTACGCTGTCCCAGGGGCAGGCAATCAAGATGCACGCCGTCTCCGGGTCCGGCTCGGTGCCCGCGTCGGCCAGGGCCAGGGACGCCGCCCTGGAATAGGCACGGACCAGCCCGCCGCTGCCCAGGAGGGTGCCGCCGAAGTACCTCGTCACCACGCACAGCGCGCCGTATACGTCCGCGCCCTTCAATACCGCCGCCATGGGCCCGCCTGCGGTGCCGCCGGGCTCCCCGTCGTCGGACCAGCGGCAGGCCCCGTCGGGCATCACCCAGGCCCAGCAGTGGTGCCGGGCGTCGGGGTATTTCTTTTTGACCTTTGCAAGATATTCCCGGGCCTCGTCCTCGCCGGACACGGGAAACACCTCTCCGATGAACCGGGAGCGCTTCTCCTCGTACTGGCCCGTGCCGCAGCCCCGCAGGCGCATCCGCTCACCCATGGCGCTGCACCTCATAGGGCCGCACCGCGTCACGCAGGGCCGGCCGCACCACGGCCAGCACCTCCGCGCCCTCATCCGTATAGCGCACGTCCAGCACGTTCGCCTCCCGGCGCAGCTGCTCCAAAAGCCCCGCTCTTTCGTAGGGCACCCGCAGCTCCACCCGGGTCAGGTCCCCGCTCAGCTTCCGGCCGATGGCGTACAGCAGCCCATTGGTCCCCTCCCCGGTCCGGGCACAGACGCATACCTCGTCCTGGCCCGCCGGCAGACGGCCAAAATAGGCGTCGCACTTGTTGTATACCCGCAGGCAGGGCGTCTGCCCCGCCCCCAGCCGCTCTATGAGGTCGTCCACCACCCGGGCCTGGGTCTCCCAGTCCGGGTTGGAGATGTCGATGACGTGCAGCAGAAGGTCGGCGTAGGTGAGCTCCTCCAGCGTGGCCTTGAAGGCGTCCACCAGCTCCGTGGGCAGCTTGCGGATGAAGCCCACCGTATCGGAGAGGAGGGCCTGGCCGCCCTCGGCCAGGTCCAGCCGCCGGGTGGTGGTGTCCAGGGTGTCGAACAGCCGGTCCCCGGTCTGGATATTGTCGCCAGTGAGGGTGTTCAAAAGGGTGCTCTTGCCCGCGTTGGTGTAGCCCACCAGGGCCACCACGGGCACGGCGTTGCGCTCCCGCTGGCGGCGCTGGGTCCCCCGGACCCGGCGCACCTGCTCCAGCTCGTCAGAAAGCTTCTGGATGCGCCGGCGGATGTGCCGCCGGTCCGTCTCCAGCTGGGTCTCGCCGGGGCCGCGGGTGCCGATGGGGGCCGAAGTGCCCGCCTGGCGCTTTAAGTGGGTCCACATGCCCGTGAGCCGGGGCAGCAGATACCGGTACTGGGCCAGCTCCACCTGCAGCTTGCCCTCTCTCGTCCTGGCCCGCTGGGCGAAGATGTCCAAGATGAGGCCCGTCCGGTCCATCACCCGGACCCCCAGCGCCTCTTCCAACACCCTGGCCTGGGAGGGGGTGAGGTCGTTGTCGAACATGACCAGGTCGCATCCCTCGTTCTGCACCAGCTCTTTGAGTTCCTGGACCTTGCCCAGGCCCAAAAAGCTGTGGGGGTCAGGCTTGTCCCGGGTCTGAAGCACCGTGCCCACCGGCTCGGCGCCCGCCGTCTCCGCCAGACGCCACAGCTCGTCCATGGACACATCGTCGCTGCGCTCGGCCGCGTCCATGCTGGCCGCCGCCAGGCCCGCCAATGCGGCCCGTTCTTTTTTTACCGTCGTGTCTTGTATGGTACTATCCTCGCAATAAACGTTATTTGACCACCACGTTCTCCGGACCCAGCAGCTCGGTCATTTCCTCTATGAGGGCCGGATGGATGACGCAGCGGGCGCCAACGCGCTTTTTCGTATCCTCAAAGTAGACCACCATCTGCTCCGTGCCGGGGAACATGGTGAGCACCAGCTCGATGTGGCGGAAGGACGGGTGGCTCCGGCCGGGCACCTTCACCCACAGCTTCCTCTCCCCCGCCGTCGTCCGGCCGGCGGATGGGGCCGGGGCAGTCCGGCCGGCATAGCCCCCGTCCCGGGCGGCATTCTTCACGGCGGTGACGGCGTTGTCGTCCATGCCGTCCAGGGGGTAGGCCGCGTCCAGCATGAGCTGAGGGGCCTTCTCGTCCCGGACAGAGATGCGCCCGGTGCAGCACACCACCGCGTTCTCCCGCAGATACGCCCCTCCCTGGTCCAGGGCCCGCTGAAAGGCCAGGATCTCCATGGAACCGGTGTCGTCCTCCAACGTCACATAGCTCATGAGGGTGTTGTTTTTCGTGGTCCGGGTCCGGGCGGCGGCCACCACCCCGGCCAGGATCACCCGCTGGCCGTCCTGATACCGGCCGGTGGCCGTCTCGGGGGAGAAGTCGTCCACGATGGCGCCCATAGGGGCGGCCCCCAGCTTCCGTACCGTGTCACGGTAGTTGTCCATGGGATGGCCCGTCAGGTAGAGGCCCGTGGTCTCCTTCTCCATGTCCATTTTTTCCTTGGGGGTGAACTCCTCCACGTCCGGCAGCACCAGGGTGGACACCGGCTCCTCCTCGTCCATGGAGAACAGGTCCAGCTGTCCGGCGATGTTCCGCCGGCCGGCGCTGTTGACGCCGTCCAGTACCTTGTCCAGCACCTGCAGCAGGGCCTTGCGCTTATAGCCCATGGAGTCGAAGGCCCCGGCCTTGATGAGGCTCTCCACCGGCTTGCGGTTCAGCTCCCTGCCGTACAGCCGCCGGCAGAACTCGTCGAAGGCCGCGTAGGGGCCGGCCGCCTCCCGCTCCGCCATGAGCTGGGCCACAAAGCCCCGGCCCACGCCCTTCACGGCCGCCAGGCCGAAGCGGATGTTGCCCCCCGCCACGGTGAAGTCCGCGTCGGACTCGTTCACGTCCGGGGGCAGCAGGTCGATGCCCAGGGCCTTGCACTCGCCGATGTACTCCGCCACCTTCCCGGAGGAGTCCAGTACGCTGGTCAGCAGCGCCGCCATATACTCCCGGGGCCAGTGGCATTTCATCCACGCCGTTCGGTAGGCCACGATGGCGTAGCTCACCGCGTGGGCCTTATTGAAGGCGTAGGAGGCGAAGTCCAATATCTCGTCGTATATGCTGTTGGCCACCGCCTCGCTGACCCCGTTGGCCAGGCACCCGGGGATGTTCCGGGTCGGGTCGCCGTAGACGAAGGCCTTCCGCTCGGCGTCGATCACGTCGTGCTTTTTCTTCGACATGGCCCGGCGGATCATGTCTGCCTGGCCCAGGGAGAAGCCCGCCAGGCGCTGGAAGATGTTGATGACCTGCTCCTGGTAGACGATGCAGCCGTATGTCACGTCCAGAATGGGCCGCAGCAGCTCGTGCTTATAGGTGATGCGCTCCGGGTGGACGGCGCAGTCCAGAAACCGGGGAATGGAGTCCATGGGGCCGGGCCGGTACAGGGCGATGATGGCGGTGATGTCCTCGATGCTTTTGGGCTTCAGGCCCACGCACACGCCGGTCATGCCCGTGGATTCCAGCTGGAACACGCCGCTGGTCTTGCCGTCGGTGAGCATCTGGAAGGTCTCGGCGTCGTCCTCGGGGATGTCCTCTACCCGGAAGGAGGGGTCCGTCCGGCGGACGAGCTCCGCCGCGTCCTCCAGCACCGTCAGGTTCCGCAGGCCCAGAAAGTCCATTTTGAGCAGCCCCAGCTGCTCCAGCGTCACCATGTCGAACTGGCAGACCACCGTGTCGTCGTTGCGGGACAGGGGCACATAGTCCGTCAGGGGTTTGGCGGTGATGACCACGCCGGCGGCGTGGGTGGAGGCGTTGCGGGGCATGCCCTCCAGGGCCCGGGCGGTGTCGATGAGGGTCTTGATCTTCTCGTCGCCGTCGTACATCTCCTTCAGGGGCTTGGAAAGCCGCAGGGCCTCGTTCAGCGTCATGCCCAGGGAGAAGGGGACGTTTTTCGCCACCGCGTCCGTCTCAGCGTAGCCCACGTTCAGCACCCGGCCCACGTCCCGGATGGATGCCCGGGCGGCCATGGTGCCGAAGGTGACGATCTGGGCCACATGGTCCGCGCCGTACTTGCGGGAGACGTAGTCGATCACCTCGCCCCGGCGGCGGACGCAGAAGTCCATGTCGATATCCGGCATGGTCACCCGCTCGGGGTTCAAAAACCGCTCGAAGAAGAGCTTATATTTGATGGGGTCCACGTCGGTGATATGCAGGGTGTAGCTGACGATGGAACCGGCGGCGGAGCCGCGGCCCGGTCCCACTGGGATGCCCGCGCCCTTGGCGAAGGCCACGAAGTCCCACACGATGAGAAAGTAGTCCACGAACCCCATCTGGCGGATGACGCCCAGCTCGTAGTCCAGCCGGTCGGAAAGCTCCTTCCCGTAGCCGGGATACCGCTCCGCCAGGCCCTGGTAGCACAGCTTTTCCAGGTAGGCGAAGCTGTCCGTCTCCCCGGCGGGCAGCTGGAACCGGGGCAGGTGGTAGTTGCCGAACTCGAAGTCGAAGTCGCACATCCCGGCGATCTTCACCGTGTTGTCGCAGGCCTCCGGGAAGTCGGGGAAGAGCGCGCGCATCTCCTCCTCGCTCTTCAGATACATCTCCTGGACAGAGAACTTCATCCGGTCCTCGTCGTCCACGGTCTTGCCCGTCTGGATGCACATGAGCACGTCCTGGGTATAGGCGTCCTCCTTGCGCAGGTAGTGGGCGTCGTTGGTGACCACCAGGGGGATGCCCGTCTCGTCATGGATGCGGATGAGCCCCTGGGCGGCCCGGCGCTCGTCGGGGATGCCGTGGTCCTGCAGCTCCAGGTAGAACCCGTCCTCGCCGAACAGGTCCCGCAGTTCCAGCGCCCTGGCTTTGGCCCCCTCATAGTCCCCGTGGACGATCTTCTGGGGGATGTCCCCGGCCAGGCACGCCGACAGGCATATGAGCCCCTCGGCGTGCTCGTGCAGCAGGTCCCAGTCGATGCGGGGGCGGATATAAAAGCCGTTGACGAACCCCTCGCTCACCAGCTTGCAGAGGTTGTGATACCCCGTCTCGTTCCGGCACAGGAGGATCAGATGGGAGTAGTTGTTGTCCAGGCCGTATTCCTTGTCCGTCCGGCCCCGGGGGGCCACGTACACCTCGCAGCCGATGATGGGCTTCACGCCCTCCTTCCGGCAGGCCCGGTAGAAGTCCACCACGCCGTACATCACCCCGTGGTCGGTGACGGCCAGGGCGTCCTGGCCCATCTCCTTCGCCAGGGCCGCCAGCTCACCGATGCGGCAGGCCCCGTCCAGGAGGCTGTATTCACTGTGTACGTGCAGATGTACGAAGCTCATCCCGTCTCCTCACTCTATGCTCCGGCTCAGCTCCGTCAGCTTCCGGAGCCGGTGGTTCATGCAGCTTTTCGTCACAGGCGGGTACGCCAGCTGGGCCAGGTCCGACAGCGAGCAGGAGGGGTTGGCGATGCGCAGCAGCGCCGCCTCCTGCAGCTGGGGCGGCAGGGCGTCCAGCCCCGGCCCCGCTTCGATGGCCTTGATGGCCGCCAGCTGCTCCGCCGCGGCGTCGGTGACCTTGTCGGCGTTGGCCATGTCGCAGTTGGTCAGCCGGTTCATGGCGTTGGCCATGTGCTTTTCCGCCTTGGCCTCCATGATGCCCATGGCGGATACGCTGGCCCCCAGCGTCACCAGAAGGTCCTCGATGACGCCGCTCTTTTTGAAGTACGTGATCCAGGTCCGGCCCCGCACCGCATCCCGGGGCTCGAAGCCCATCTCCAACAGCAGCGCGTGGGTCTCCCGGCACACACTCTCGTGGCCCGTGGCCAGCTCCAGGTGATAGCCCCGGCGGGGGTCCGTGACACTGCCCCCGGCCAGGAACGCCCCCCGCAGGAAGGACACCCTGTCGCATTCCTGCTCCACCACCGCAAGGTTTATGTGGTGGGAGAGGGCCTTGTCCGGGTCGTAGCCGAAGGCGGCGAAGATGGCCCGCAGCTTTTCCGGCTCCGTGATGAGGAGCGAGCGCTTTCCCGCGCTCCCCTCCGGGGGCAGGACGTCGAACTCCACGTTGAAGGCCCGGCGGAACAGCCGGGGCAGCCGGGCGGCAAAGGCGTCGCTCTCGGTCATGATGCGTATCTGGCTCAGAGAAAAGGCGTTGGCGTACAGGAGCACCCCGTACGCCTCCGCCAGCGCGCAGCAGCGCCGGTTCAGATTCGCCCGGCACAGCTCCGCCTTCACTTCCGATGAAAAGCTCATTTCTCTCTCCCCAGCACCAGCACCTCCGGCTCCAGGGCAATGCCGCTGCGGGCCAGGACGGTGCGCTGGATGTGCTCCATCAGCCGCAGGATGTCGGCGCAGGTGGCGCCGCCCGCGTTCACCACGAAGCCCGCGTGCTTTTCCGACACCTGGGCCCCGCCGATGGAGAAACCTTTCAGCCCCGCCTCGTCGATGAGGGCGGCGGCGAAGCCGCCCACGGGGCGCTTGAAGGTGCTGCCCGCCGAGGGCATATCCAGCGGCTGGCTGGCCCGGCGCTTCGCCGCCAGCTCCCGCATCCTTCCCTGGATGGCCTCTCTGTCGCCGGGAGCCAGGGAAAAGGCCGTGCGCAAAATCACCACGTCCCGGCCGGAAAAGGCGCTGTGGCGGTAGGCGAAGTCATGCTCCGCTCCCCTCGCGGTCCGCAGCACCAGCTCCTCGTCCAGGTACTGCGTCCACACTGCCGCGTCCTTCAGCTCCCCGCCGTAGGCGCCGGCGTTCATCACCACGCCGCCCCCCACGCTGCCGGGGATGCCGTGGGCAAATTCCAGGCCCGTCAGGCCCGCGCCCGCCGCGGCCGTGGCCGCCGACGCCAGCGTAGCGCCGCAGTCCGCCGTGACGGTGCTGCCCTCCACGGTCACCTCCCCCGCCCCGGGGCAGGCGGCGATCACGAACCGGTCCAGCCCTTCGTCCGGGGGCAGGATGTTGGTGCCGTTGCCGATGACGAGGGGCTTCACTCCCTTTTCCCGCAGCAGCCGGCACAGCGCCTCCAGCTCTCCCGCCGACGCGGGCTGGGCCATAGCCGCCGCCGGGCCGCCCACCCGGAAGGAGCAGTGCTCCGCCATGGGCTCATTCTCCCGCAGGTCCACCCCCGGCAGGGCGGTGCGTATATCGTTGAGTAGTTTGGTGTAGTCCATAAAACCTCGCTCAGAACATTATCCCCGCGTCCACACTTTCGTCCACCCGGCGGGCCAGGTCCTCGGCGGCGTTGTAGCCGGTCTTCTTCTGCCGGTTGGTCATGGCCGCGATCTCCAGTATGACGGCCAGGTTCCGGCCGGGCCGGACGGGGATGGTCACCAGGGGCACGTCCACGCCCAGGTATTCCGTGGTCCGGGTGTCCAGGCCCAGGCGGTCATAGTGCTTCGTCTCGTCCCACAGCTCCATCTGCACCACCAGGTCGATCTGGCAGGTGGGCTTCACCGCGCCGATGCCGAACACGCTGGGCACGTTGATGACGCCGATGCCCCGCAGCTCCATGAAGTGCTTGATGATGGAGGGCGAGCGGCCCTCCAGGTGGAAGGAGGATGTGCGCAGGATCTCCACCGCGTCGTCAGCGATGAGCCGGTGGCCCTGCTTCAAAAGGCCCAGGGCCGTCTCGGATTTGCCCACGCCGCTGTCGCCGATGATGAGCATGCCCTCGCCGTAGACCTCCATGAGCACCCCGTGTATGGTCTCCCGGGGGGCCAGGTGGTAGCGCAGGGAGTGGATGAGCCGGGCGGTGAACTCGGAGGTGTCCATGTCGGTGGCCAGCAGGCTCACCCCGTACAGCTGGGCCATCTCCAGGCACTCGGGCAGTATCTTCTCGTCGTGGGCCACGATCACCGCCGGCACGTGCCGGCCCATGATGGCCGCGAAGCCCGCGATGCGCTGCTGGTGCTCCTGCTCCTCCATCATGGCGTTCTCGCTGCGGCCGATGACTTGGATGCGGGTGTCGTCGAAGTGCTCCATATAGCCCATCAGCTGGATGCCGGGCCGGTTCAGGTCCACGGAGCCGACGCGGATGCTGTCATAGTCCGGCGCGGCGTAGACCACCTGCAGGTTGTGCTCCTGCACCAGTTCCTTTAGGTCCACATAGTATTTTTTCTCCAAGGCGACCACGTCCTTTGCATCTTATGTCCATTCTATTTTAATACAGAACCACCCCCGGCGCAATCGTTCCCGCCGGATTTTTTCAAGTTTTTCCCGGAAACGAAAAAAATGCTTGCATTTTGTCTTTGGCTCTGTTATTATATTGAGGCTGTCCGCCGGACAGTAGGAAGGAGCTGATTACGATGGCAAAATGTGAGGTTTGCGGAAAAGGCGTGACTTTCGGCATCAAGGTCAGCCACTCCCACCGGCGTTCCAACCGTATGTGGAAGCCCAACGTAAAGCGCGTGAAGGCGGTCGTGGACGGGAAGCCCCAGCATGTGTATGTCTGCACCCGCTGCCTGCGCAGCGGCAAGGTCCAGCGCGCCGTCTGATTTTCCGTAAAAAACAAGGGCCCGGAGCTATGCTCCGGGCCCTTTCCTTGTTTATAAATTATTCCTTTTCGTCCTCTCCCAGCTCACGCAGGGCGTTACGGGCCGCAGCGATGACGAACGCGGAGAAGGTGCAGTCCTTCCCGGCAATGGCTTTCTCTATCTGGTCGATCACGTCGTTGGGAAAGCGGATCGTCTTGTTGGTCGTCGGCGGTATTCTCGGTATCTCAAATCCGGCCATATCATCACCTCACGCAAGCTGATTGCAATGCTTATCATAGTGCGAAACGCACCGAAAATATGCATTGCAATCGCATTGCATAAGTGATAGACTGTCTCCAAAGGAGGTGCGGATATGGCGGATTATCGGAAAATGTACTACATCATGTGCGACGGGGCCATGGCCATTTTACAGCGGGCTTTGGACGAGGCGGAGGAGACATACATCGACACAAGCGAAGAACAAAAGGCCCCCTCAGACGAGGGGGCTGTCGAGCGATAGCAAGACTGAGGGAGAGACTGTTTTCTTCTCTCCCTCAGTCTCGCCTTCACAGGCGAGCCACCTCCCTCGTCAGAGGGAGGCTTCCATATGGTTTGCGCGGGGCTGACGCCCCGCGCGTTTTTTTATTCCTCTTCCGGCGGCTTTCGGGTGACCTTGACCTTTTCCACCCGCTTGTCGTCGGCCTCCAGGACCGTGATGCTCAGGTCCTGGTATGTCACGGCGCTGCCGGCAGAGGCGTAGCCCTCCATCAGCTCCATGACCCAGCCGCCCACGGTCTCGCTCTCGAAGTCGAAATCCTCCTCGTCCAGGTCCACCAGCTCCAGGAAGTCGCCGATGGGCAGGTCGCCGTCCAGCTCCCAGCTGTCCTCGGAGGTCTGGACCACCTCTTCCTCCACCTCGTCGGTCTCGTCCCAGATGTCGCCCACCAGGTATTCCAGCACGTCCTCCATGGAGATGACGCCGGCGGTGCCGCCGTATTCGTCGGTGACGATGGCCAGATGGGTCTGCTTCTCCCGCAGCTTTTCCAGCACCGCGGGCAGCTTCACGGTCTTGTAGACCCAGCAGGGCTCGGTGAGCAGCGCCCGGATGTCCACGTCGGGGCCCTCCAGCAGGGCCCGGTAGAGGGTGTTGAGGTGCAGCACGCCAATGATGTTGTCCGTATCGCCCTCATAGACGGGCAGGCGGGAGTGGGGGCAGTCGCTGACCTGGTCCAGTATCTTCTCCAGGCCGTCGTCGATGTCCAGGGCCATCATGTCCACCCGGGAGGTCATGGCCTGGCTGGCGGACACGTCGCCGAAGTCCAGCGCGGCCTGCAGCAGCTCCCCCCGGTCGTCGTCCAGCACGTCCTCGTCCTGGGCGGTCTCGATGATGGACTGCAGCTCCTCCACCGCCGCCTCCTGGGCGTCCTCGGGGTCCTCCCCCTTCAGGGGCCGGGCGATGAGCCGGGTCAGGGCCACGGCGCACCACACCAGGGGCGAGAGCACCACGGCCAGCGCCCGGATGGGCCAGGCCACCGCCAGGGTCAGGCGGTTGGCATTCTTTTTCGCGATGATCTTCGGCATGGTCTCGCCGAAGATGATGACCAGCACGGTGACGATCACCGTGGCCGCCGTGGAGGCCAGGCCGTCCGCCACGCCGGCGCGCATGGCGATACCGATGGCGATGACGGAGCTGACGGAGCTGGCCGCCACGTTCACCAGGTTGTTGCCGATAAGGATGGCGCCCAGAGCCTTGTCGAAGTCGTCCAGCAGGGCCAGGGCGGTCTTTGCCGAGGCGTCGCCGTCCTCCGCCAGGCCCTCCAGCCGCAGCCGGTTGGCCGAGGACAGGGCCATCTCCGAGGCGGAGAAGAAGGCCGACAGGGCCAGGCACACCAAAAGGGCCAGCACATAGGCCGTCATTTCGCCTCGCCCCCTTCCTCCGCCGCCTGGGGCAGACGGCGCACGGTGAGCTTGCGGATGCGGTGCTGGTGCACGTCGGAGACGGTGAACTCCAGGTCGTGGTATGTGAACTTATCCCGCTGCTGGGGCATCAGGTCGAAGTGTTCCAGCGTCCACTCGGCCAGGGGCTTGTGGATAAGCTGCTCGTCGTGGTCCGGGTCCTCCCAGTCCAGCCGGTCGAAAAGCTCGTCCACGTCCAGCCGGCCGTCGGCCTCATAGCGGCCGCCGCCGATGGGCTGGAACAGTTCTTCCACCTCGTCCTCCTCGTCCCAGATCTCGCCCACCAGCTCCTCCAGGATGTCCTCTACGGTGACGATGCCCAATGTGCCGCCCCAGGGGTCCGTGACCACGGCCATGTTGGAGCGGTTGCGGCTCAGCTCCGGCAGCAGGTCGTCCACATTTGTAGTGGAGGGGACGAAATAGGCCGGGTCTAAAAGACTCCTCAGGTCCACGGCGTCCCCCTGGCTGAGCCAGGCCTTGATGTACTTTCGTATCTGCAGTATGCCGATGATGTCGTCGATCTGGCCCTCATAGACCGGCAGGCGGGTGTGGCGCTGGGAGCGGATGAATTCGATGACCCGCTCCGCCGGCCAGGATACGTCGATGGCCGCCATGTCCACCCGGGCGGTGAGCACGTGCTCCACGGTGATGGCCCCGAACTCCAGTGCGGACTGGACAAGATCGCCCTGGTCCTCGTCCAGGTTGCCCGCGTCGGTCATATCCTCGATGAGGTCGTACAGCTCATCCTCCGTCACGGACACCTCGCCCTCCCCCTTGGAGAGCCTGGCCGCCGCCTGGCCGATGGCCGTCAGCAGGGCCGCCAGCGGGGCGAAAAAGTGCATAAAAAAGCACAGCGAACCGGCGGTGCCCAGGCAGAACCGCTCGCTGTATTTTTTGGCTATGGTCTTGGGAAGCATCTCCCCCAGAAGGAACAATACCAGGGTCGTCGCCAGGGTCCCCCAGGCCACCGCGCCCATGCCGAAATGGTGGGTCACCAGCACGGTGACCACCGCCGCCGCCGAAAGATGGGCGATATTGGTGCCGATGAGGATCGTGGTGATGGCGCGGTCAAAGTTGTCCAGCACCCACATGGCCCTTTTGGCCCTTGCGTCCCCCTTCTCCTGGCGGACGCGGATGCGGTTTTTGGACACGGAGGCGAAGGCCGTCTCCGCAAAGGCGAAGTACATGGCCATGCCCAGAAGCGCGATCAGAAACAGGATAGACAGCCAACTGCCATCATCCATCGGGAAAAACCACCTCTTGCTTTCCAACATTAAATCGATTTGGTATTATACCATAAGAAAAAATTTTCGTCAACTGAGCGAACCATTCGGGCCCCCGCGGCGATATACAGGCGTACACACCAGGAGAGGAGACATCCGTGGACGACTTGCGCGCGAAAGTGGATACGGACGCTCTGGCGGATACCTACGGCCCCATGCTGTACCGGTTCTGCCGGAGCCTGGCCTTCTCGAAAGAGGACGCCGAGGACCTGTTTCAGGATACCTTTTTAAAGGCTCTGGAGAGACCGGGAAAGCTCCTGGCGGACCCGAAGGGATACCTCTTCTCCACCGCCCTGAGCCTGTGGCGCAGCCGAAAGCGGAAGGCCGCCCGCCGGGCCCGCATCGCCCCGGAGGGGCCCCTGGAGGACCTGGACGTCCCCGGCGGGGACGACCCGGAGGCCAGCCTGCTGGCCCGGGAGGAGGAGCGGCGGGTGCGGCAGGCAGTGGCCGCCCTGCCGGAAAAATACCGCCTGCCCCTGGTGCTGTACTATTCCATGGATATGAAAGTGAACGACATTGCCCGGACGCTCTCGCTGCCGGCGGGGACGGTGAAGCGCCGCCTCCATACGGCCCGGGCCCTGGTGGAGAAAGGACTGGCCGAGGATGAAAACTGATACCGAAGCGCTGCTCCGCCGGGCCCTGGCCCCGGAGGCGTTGGACCCGGCCCTGCTGCGGCGGGTGAAGGCGTCTATGAGAAAGGAGCAGGATATGAGAACGAATAAATACACGAAACGCATCGTCACATTGGCTCTGGCCGCGGCGCTGCTGCTGGCCCTGGGGGCGACGGCCTACGCCGCCCTGGACGGGGCGGAGTGGTTCAAGCGCTGGTTCGCCGCCGCGAGCCAGACAGAGCTCACCGAGGGGCAGATCGGGTACATCGACCGGGCCGCCGTGGGCGTGGGCCAGTCCGTCACCGCCGGCGGCTGGACCGTGACGCTGGACTCGGCCATGACCGACGGGGAGCGCGTGTTCATGAACCTGACCGCCCAGCCCGAGGATGAGGAGACAAAGGTCGTGAACACCATACTGCGCGGCCAGCTCACCAGCGCCGACCCGGCGGCGCCGGAGGACCTGTTCACCGGCGGCGGGATGAACCAATTCGATCGGACGGACGAGACGCTCTCCCAGATCATGGAGACGTCCGTCAACTCCCAATACCTGGACCGGGACATCGACTTTTCCTATCCCCTGACGCTGACGGTGGACTGCCTGACAAATGGATATGACGGCGAGGAGACCTATATCGAGGGCCCCTGGGTCTTTGCGTTCACCGTGACCCCCGGCGAGGACGGGGTGATGGAACTGGTAACGGAGCCCTTCACCGCCAAAGCCCGGTTCGCCCACGAGTATCTGAACGGCGAGCCCTTCGACAGGTCGACCCTGGAGCCGGGGACCATGATCGACAGCGCCGACGGCCTGGAAGTAAAATATGAGGACGTGGACGTGACCGTCACCAGCCTGAAGCTCAGCTCCATGGGCGCCGTGTGCACCTATGTGTATGAGGGCGAATATGCCCAGGGCGAGGGCCCGGAGAGCGGCCCCGACATCGGCTGGGACCTGGATATCGAACTGGCCGGCGGCAGCGGCAGGGCGGAGATCGTGGCTTCCGGCGGCGGCCGGGAGGAGGCGCAGCAGGCCCATGTGACCCGCTATGAGTTCGGCGCGCCCATCGACCTGGACGAGGTGACGGCGGTCACCTTCCAGGGCCATGAGCTGACGGTGCCCGGTGCCTGAGCCGTTAAAAATCCATTCATCATTTGTTTACAAATCATTACAAATTTATTCACCACTTCCCGGGAGGAGTGCGGTATCATACAGTCACAAGGTCAAGGGAGCGAGCCGACGCCCCCGAGACCGGCACCATGAGCATGAGCAAGACCACACCGACATTTTTCATTTTTCACTCCTCTCTTCTTTGTTGCAGAGCCGGCCACCCTCGGGTGGCCGGCTTTGTCTTTGTCTTTCATGCCCAAGGCTTGTTTTCCGGCGGGGAAATGTGCTATCATGCCGGGGAGGTGAACGGCCATGCCCAAGAACATCCCCCCTTTCGAGGGGTTCCCCAAGGACCTGCCCGACTTTCTGTGGGGCCTGTCCTTCAATAACGAGCGGCCCTGGTTCAACGCCCACCGGGAGGACTTCGAGCGATGCCTGAATATCCCCATCCACGCCCTGGCGGAGGATGTGAAGGCGGCCATGGAAGAGCGTCATCCGGGTCTTGCCCCGGCGCTGCACGTCTCCCGCATATGGCGAGACGCCCGGCGGCTCTTCGGCCGGGGGCCCTTCAAGGAGCATATGTGGTTCTCCCTGGGGCTGTCCGAGGAGATATACACCCCCCTGCCCCAGTTCTGGTTCGGCATCGACGCCAAGAGCTGGGAGGCGGGCATGGGCTGCTGGAACATGAAGGGGGACCTGCTGGAGCGCTGGCGGAAGAGCATCGACCTGGCCCCCCAGCGGCTGACGCCCATTGTAAAGGCTCTCGATAAGCACCCGGAGCTGCACCGCTACGGGGAGGTCTACAAAAAGCCCAAAGGGGACCCGGGGCTCCTGCTCTATGACTGGTACAACGCCCGCTCGGTGGAGCTGGGCACGACCGTATGGTTCGAGCCGGACCCGCCGGGAAAGGAGCTGCTGGACCAGGTGCTGGACATTTACGAGACCCTGGTGCCGCTCTATGAGTATCTGACGACGATATGACCCGTTGACAACGCCGCCCGGGACGGGTATAATTAATTAGGAATCAATCCTAAAAGGCGGTGAAACCATGACCCGGCAGCGACAGCTCATTTACGACCTCATCATGGCCGCGCCGGAGCACCGGACGGCGGAGGAGATATACGACCTGGCCCGGGCGCAGATGCCCTCCCTGGCCCGGGGCACCGTGTACCGGAACCTGGGCCTTCTGGTCCAGGAGGGGCAGATACGGAAGCTGGAGATGCCCGACGCCCCCGCCCGCTATGACCGGGAACGGCGGCCCCACCCCCACCTGGTCTGCGAAAGGTGCGGAAAGGTGGAGGACCTCATCATGCCCGACGGCCTTCTGCGGCCCTTTGCATTGGAGCTGGGGGAGGACATCACTGGCTACGACCTGAAGCTGTACCACGTCTGCCCGGCCTGCCGGGGCAAGTCATAACCCGCTCCGAACGGTGCATAGTATAGACAAACAGCCGCCCCCGCAGGGCGGCCTTTTTCGACCACGACGAAAGCGAGAACGCCCATGAAGGACAGCCCCACCATCCAAAAGCTCCGCCAGGCCGCCGGGGAATTCGGCCGGGCCAATATATGGCTGTATGCCACCAGCGGGGCCTATTATCTGTTCTTCGCCCTGGGCCCGCTGCTGGTGATATTGCTGGGCCTGCTGCCCTACATGCCCTTTTCCGAGGAACAGCTGATGGACGCACTGCTGGGCTATGCGCCCGAGCCCTTCCGGGAGCTCATCGGCCGGCTGGTGGACGGGGTGTACGCCGGGTCCACGGCCGCCATCGGCATCGGCCTTGTGGTGGAGCTTTGGACCGCAGGGAAGGTGTTCAGCCTCATCATGCGGACCATCGAGCAGATATACGACGGCAGGACCCACGGCAGCTTCCTGCGCCGGCGGGCCATGGGGGCGCTGTACACCGCCGTGCTGGTGGTCATCATCATGGGCAATATGGTGCTGCTGTTCATCGGAGAGAAGCTCCTGGACTCCATCGGGCTCATCTCCAGGTGGGCGGGCCTGTGGGCCTTCCTCATCCGGGGCCGGGAGATCGTGTTCTTCCTCATCGTCACGGCGCTGAACGCGCTGCTTTTCACCCACGTGCCCCAAAAGGAGCTGCGCTATACGAAGCAGCTGCCCGGCGCGGCCTTCGCGGCGGCGACCTGGCTCATTTTCTCCCGCATCTACTCCTGGGCGGTGTCCAGCTTCGGCTTTTACAGCATCTACGGCGGCCTCGCCGTCGTCATCATCTCCCTGTTCTGGATGTACGCGTCCCTGTACCTGATGTTCCTGGGCGCCTGGCTCAATACGCAGATCGAAAAATGGCCAAAGGAGAAGGAATAGTTTACCGAAGCTTGACATATAGTATCATATGTGATACCATGACATCAGGAGGACCGGCCATGGAGATCAGACTGGAGAAACAGCCGCAAAAGTATCTGGCGTCGGCGGACGCGGCGACGCGGAAGAAGCTGGAGAAGGCACTCGATGGCATTACACGCCTGGAAGGCAATATCGTGAAGCTGAGCGGCACCAAAAACATGTTTCGGTGTAAAATAGACCATTATCGAATCATATTTTCCTACAGCGGCGGGCAGATCATCATTGTGGAGACGATAGACACCCGCACAAACATCAAGTACAGGAGGTTCAAATGATGGATGCTGCTGAATTTGAGAAGAAACTGAACGCGCTCCCTGTGGAAGAGCCGGACGAGATAGACCAGGCCATGTTGGCCGAAGCCGCGGCCGTCAACGATGGCACCACCATCCCATTGGAAGACCTGGAGGAGTACAGCGGAAAGCTGGTCCTCCGCATACCCAGGAGCCTCCACAAATCACTGAAAGAGGCTGCTGCCGCCGAGGGCGTGAGCCTCAACCAGTACATGCTCTATAAACTGGCGCGATAAGGAGCAAATCAAACGCACGGTGCAGTTTTGCACCGTGCGTTTTTTATTGGTTCCTTTACTTCGTCCGTAACACCCTACCCGAGTTGATGATGGCGATGACGGCCACGCCCACGTCGGCGAACACCGCCTCCCACATGGAGGCCAGGCCGAAGGCGCCCAGGATGAGGAACAGTCCCTTTACCCCCAGGGCGAAGACGATGTTCTCCTTCACGATGCGGCTGCACTTGCGGGCCACGTCCATGGCCTGGACCAGCTTGGTCAGGTCGTCGTCCATGAGCACCACGTCCGCCGCCTCCAAGGCCGCGTCGGAGCCCATGGCCCCCATGGCCACGCCCACGTCCGCCCGGCTCAGCACCGGTGCGTCGTTCACCCCGTCGCCCACATAGGCCAAGGCGCTCTTGGGGTCTTTCTGGGCCAAAATAGCCTCCAGCCGGTCCACCTTGTCCCCGGGCAGGAGCCCGCCGTGGACCTCATCCAGGCCAAGTTCCGCGCCCACCGCGTCGCCCACAGACTGGGCGTCGCCGGTGAGCATGACGGTGCGGATGCCCCGCTCTTTCAGCTCCCGGATGGCGGCGGGGGTGGTCTCCTTCACCCCGTCGGCGATGAGGATATGGCCCATATACTGCCCCGCCCGGGCCACGTGCACCACCGTACCGGCGCAGCCGTCCTCGGGGGTATCCAGGCCCTGGGCCTGCATGAGCCGCCGGTTACCGGCGGCCACCTTTTCCCCGTCCACCAGGGCGGTGACGCCCTGGCCGGCGACCTCGGACACGTCTGCAGCCCGGGCCGGGTCGGGTGCCTTGCCATAGGCCCGCAGGAGGGACTGGGCGATGGGGTGGGTGGAGTACTGCTCCGCGAGGGCGGCGGATTCCAGCAGCGCCGCCTCCGTCACGCCTGCCGCCGGATGGACGGCGGCCACCTCGAACTCGCCCTTGGTGAGGGTGCCGGTCTTGTCGAACACGGCCACCTTCACCTGGGCCAGCTTTTCCAGATAGTTGCCCCCCTTCACCAGGATGCCCCGGCGGGACGCCCCGCCGATGCCCCCGAAGAAGGCCAGGGGGATGGAGATGACCAGCGCGCAGGGGCAGCTTATGACCAGGAAGATGAGCGCCCGGTGGACCCAGGTGGCCCACCCGCCTACGAAGAGCGGCGGGATGACCGCCAGGGCCACCGCAGCGATGACCACGGCGGGGGTGTATACCCGGGCGAAGCGGGTGATGAAGTTCTCCGCCTGGGCCTTCTTGCTGGCGGCGTTCTCCACCAGCTCCAAAATCTTCGCCACGGTGCTCTCCCCGAAGGGCTTGGTGACCCGCACGGTGAGCACGCCGGTCAGGTTCACGCACCCGGAGACGATCTCGTCCCCCTCGGCTATGCGCCGGGGCACGCTCTCGCCGGTGAGGGCGGCGGTGTCCAGGGTGGACGTGCCGGTGAGCACCACCCCGTCCAGGGGCACCTTCTCGCCGGGCTTCACCTGGATGACGTCGCCCACGGCCACCTCCTCCGGGTCCGCCTCCACGAACGCCCCATCCCGCTCTACGCAGGCGGTGTCCGGGCGGATGTCCATGAGGGCGGCGATGGACTTGCGGCTCTGGCCCACGGCGTGGGTCTGGAACAGCTCACCCACCTGGTAAAAGAGCATGACGCCTACGGCCTCGGAATACTCCCCCAGGGCCAGGGCCCCCACGGTGGCCAGGGCCATGAGGAAGTTCTCGTCGAACACCTGCCCGTGGGCGATGTTCCGCACCGCTTTCCACAGCACGTCCCAGCCTACCACGGCGTAGGGCACGAGATACGCCGC
Source organism: uncultured Oscillospiraceae bacterium (assembly GCA_947631675.1). Next base: position 7,188 of record CANRMG010000004.1, on the reverse strand, counting down.
CAGGGCCACGTGGCCCTGGGGCTTCCATATGCTCACCGCGATGAGCAGCGCCCCGGCCGCCAGGATGCGTGTCAGGGCCTTTTTCTCCTTCCGGGTCATGGGCCCCGCCCCCTCACTTCAGCACGATCTGGCAGTCCGGCTCCACCTTTTTGCAGCACTTGACCACCTGCTTCATGATGTCGTCGAAGCGGCCGTCGTCCGCGTCCACGGTCATCTTCTGGGTGAGGAAGCTGACGGTGGCGTCGTTGACGCCATCCAGCTTCTTGATGGCGTCCTCCATCTTCCGGGCGCAGTTGGCGCAGTCCAGGTCGATCAGCTTGAATGACTTTTTCATGATGTATATCTCCTCTCAAAATTATTCCTCTATGTGCTCCATCCCTTGGGCGATCAATGTCCGCACATGGTCGTCGGCCAGGGAGTAGAATACCGTCTTGCCGTCCTTCCGGGGCTTCACCAGGCGGCTGGCCTTCAATACCCGCAGCTGGTGGCTCACGGCGGACTGGGTCAGGCCCAGCAGCTGGGCGATGTCGCACACGCACAGCTCCGCCTCGAACAGGGCGTACAGAATTTTTATGCGGGTGGAATCCCCGAAGACCTTGAAAAGCTCCGCCAGGTCGTAGAGCTTCTCGTCCTCCGGCATTTGGGTCAACACCTGCTCCACCGTCTTTTCGTGGACGCACAGGAACCCGCACCGCTCTATGTCGTTCAGCTCCGCCACGGTCATACCTCCTTCAAACAAACATATGAATTATTGTTCATATGTTATCATATGCTGTCTCCCCTGTCAAGGGTGCGGCACAAAAAATTTTCCCCGCCGGGCCCGCCGACGGGGACCACTTGATTTTTTCCCGGAAACATGGCACTATTATGATATAAAGCAGCGAGGAAAGGAGGATGCGTCATGCCGGAAAAGGAAAACGTCTCCCGCAACACCCGTCCCCGGCGGGGAGTGCTGAGCATCGTATTCGGCCGGGGCGCCGTGGCGGCCATACTGCTGCTGGCGCAGTTTTTCTTCATCTTTATGCTCTTCTTCCGGCTGCAGCGGTCCAGCTTCTATCTGTCCTGGTCGGTGAGCGTGCTGGCGGGGCTGTTTCTGGTGTATCTGCTGAATACCGGCTCGGACCCCAGCATCAAGCTGAGCTGGTGCGTCATTATTGCGCTGGTGCCTGTGTTCGGCGTGCTCCTCTACCTCTTCATCTCCTTCGATCTCGGCCACCGGGCGGAGCAGCGCATCTTCCGGGCCCAGGTGGCGGCCAGCGCCCCCTATATGCCGGAGCAGAAAGAACTTATGGAGCGACTCAAAGCATCCGAGCCGGACCTCTATCCCCTGGCTGTATATGCCTCCAAGCGCAACGGCTTCGCCGTATATGAGAACACCGCCGCCGAGTACTACCCCCAGGGAGAGGACAAGTACGCCGCCCTTCTCCGGGAACTGGAGAAGGCGGAAAAATTCATCTTCCTGGAGTACTTCATCGTGGAGGAAGGGGAGATGTGGGACGCTGTGCTGGACATCCTCAAGCACAAGGTGCGCCAGGGCGTGGACGTGCGGGTGCTCTATGACGGCACCTGCTCCCTGCTGCGCCTGCCGGCCAGCTATCCCAAGACCCTGCGGGCCCTGGGGATCCAGTGCAAGGTCTTCGCTCCCATCCGGCCCTACATCTCCACCAGCTACAACAACCGGGACCACCGGAAGATCCTGGTCATCGACGGGAAGGTGGGCTTCACCGGCGGAGTGAACCTGGCAGATGAGTATATCAACCGCCGGGAGAAGTTCGGCCACTGGAAGGACGAGGGCATCATGCTCACCGGCGACGCGGTGCGGAGCATGACCATCATGTTCCTGCGAGTCTGGAACGCGGACGAGAAACAGCAGGAATACGCCCCCTATCTCAACGACCCCGGCCCCGCCTCCGACGGGAGCCTGGGCTACGTCATCCCCTACGGGGACAGCCCCATGGACGACGAGCGCACCGGGGAGATGTTCTACCTGCACATCCTCTATACCGCCCGGCGGTACGTGTACATCATGACCCCCTACCTGATCCTGGACAACGAGATGCTCACGGCCCTGACCTTCGCCGCCCACCGGGGCGTGGATGTACGGCTCATCCTGGGGTGAAGATATACGAGTATACCCCCGGGTTCATCCACTCCAAGGTGTTTCTGGCCGACGACGAGTCCGCCGTGGTGGGCACCATCAACCTGGACTACCGGAGCCTGTACCTCAACTTTGAGTGCGCCGCCTATCTCTACAAGTCCCCGGTCCTTAAGGACATCATGCAGGACTTTCAGAACACCTTCCCCCTGTGCCGGCCCGTGACGGAGGAGACGGTGAAAAACATGAAGCTCTCCACCCGCCTGGCCGCGGCGCTCTTGAAGATCGCCGCTCCTCTCATGTAAACGTAAGCCGCGGACACGTGAACGTGTCCGCGGCTTTTCCAGAATATGCCTGTCCGCACCTCACCATGCCCCTCTGTATACAATGGAGTGAGACGATAGCGCCTCACTAAATCGTATGAGAGGGGTATACACATGAGAATACGTCGCATCGTGACCGGGTGTATAGCCGGTCTCTTTTTGTTCCTTATGATGACGCTCCGGGCCCCCGCCGCCTATGGCGCGGAGGGGCCGGTGGTCATCGACGGGCCCGCGGCGCTGATCGCCTTCGGCGACAGCGTGTCCGCCGGGCAGACCTATGCCGGACGGACCGTGGTCCTGGCCGGGGACGTCGATATGACGGGCTGGGGGTTCGTCCCCATCGGCCAGACCATGACCGGGGACTGGTCCCGGGTGTTCCAGGGCACCCTTGACGGCGGCGGCCACGCCATCAAGGGTCTGACCGTGTCCGGGGCGGGGCTTTTCTCCGCCCTCTACGGCGCCACGGTCCATGACCTGCGCCTGGAGATCACCGTCAGCGCCCAGGGCCAGACCGCCGCGGGCGGCCTGGCCGGCCGGATGGTGAGCACCACGCTGCAGAACGTGGCCGTGGACGGCTATGTCACCGCCGGCAGCTGGGCCGCCCCGGAGGACGGCATTCTGGCCGCGGGGGTGCTGGCCGGCCGGGCGGAGGGCTGGACCGTGATGGACCGGTGCGCCGCCCGGGGGTCCCTGGGGGCGGCAGGTGCCTTCGGCGCGTCGGTCTATGCCGGCGGCGCGGTGGGATACCTGCAGGGCGCCGCCGTGTCCAACAGCTACTCCACCGCCGGGGTGTATGGAAACGACGCGGGCATCACCGCCGGCGGCTTTGCCGGACTTATCGCCGACAGCCAGGTGACAGACAGCTACGCCGCGTCCGCCATGGTCACCGGCATCAACACCGCCGGCGCCTTCGCCGGCACGGCCTCCGGCACGTTCCTTTCCAACGTGTGGCACGACGGGGAGCTGACGGCGCCCCTGCCCGCCGTGGGCGGCGGGACCTTCGGCGGCGCGGCGCTGGGCGCGCCTACCGCCGAGATGCAGAGCGCCCCCTTCCCCGCTCGCCTGAGCGGGGCCTTTTATCAGGCCGCCCCCGGCCAGAACAACGGCTACCCCGTTCTGGACTTCGAGGCGGTACCGCTCCCCACCGCAGAACCGATCCCCACCGCGGAGCTGTCACCGGTCCCCACTGAGACACCAATTCCTACCGCAGAACCATCGCCCAGCCCCACCAAGACGCCTGTTCCCACCTCAGAGCCGTCACCGATCCCCACCGAGACGCCTGTTCCTACCTCAGAGCCGTCACCGATCCCCACCGAGACGCCTGTTCCTACCGCAGAACCGTCGCCCGGCCCCACTGAGACGCCCGCACCCCCGGTGACCAGCGCGCCCTTCGGCCCCACGGCGCCCACCCCCGTCCCCACGGCGCAGCCGTCCTGGCCCACGGGACAGAGCGGCGGCCCCACGGGACCGTCCTGGCCCTCCACGCCCACGGCCCCCCGGACAGGGGACGGCGCCGCCTGGGCGGGATGGCTGGCCCTGCTGCTGGCCCTGACCGCGGCCCTGGCGGCCCTTGTCTGGAGACACAGAAGATAATAGCAGGCACAAAAAAGGGCGCGTTGCAAAACGTGCCCTACATATACGAGATACCAGGGTGGCGAGTGGGTGCACATGCCGACGGCGCTCCAAGGAGGCGGCATCCATCGGAAGAACATTGCTGAGCGCAGCGAAGACGTTCGCGATGGCCGCTGTCGACGCAGGGAGCGCCTTCTCCAGCGCTGGCATAGCGCGGCACAGCCCGACAGTACACCTGCGCACCGTTTCGCTTCGCTCAACAATGTGCTATGCAGGCGCACTGCCGGTTCTGTCCGCGCGTCGGCAAGCAAAAGCCCCCTCATTTGAGGGGGCCGTTTCTTATATCTTTTAATTTTTAAAATTCTGCGTTGCCCACGGTCCGGGGGTGCAGCTCCACGTCCCGGATGTTGGAAACGCCCGTCAGGTACATGACCATCCGCTCGAAGCCCAGGCCGAAGCCTGCGTGGCGGCAGGTGCCGTAGCGCCGCAGGTCCAGATACCACCAGTAGTCGGCCTCCTTCAGGCCCAGCTCCTTCATCCGGGCGGTGAGCACGTCCAGCCGCTCCTCGCGCTGGCTGCCGCCGATGATCTCGCCGATGCCGGGCACCAGGCAGTCCGCCGCGGCCACGGTCTTGCCGTCGTCGTTGAGGCGCATATAGAACGCCTTGATGTCCTTGGGGTAGTCGGTGACGAACAGGGGCTTTTTGAAGATCTGCTCGGTCAGATACCGCTCATGCTCGGTCTGCAGGTCCATGCCCCATTCCACGGGGTATTTGAACTCCGCGCCGGATTTTTTAAGCAGGTCGATGGCGTCAGTGTAGGTGACCCGGCCGAAGTCGCTGCCCGCCACGTGGCGCAGCCGCTCCAGCAGGCCCTTGTCCACGAAGGCGTTGAAAAACTCCATCTCCTGGGGGCACTTTTCCAGCACGGTGTTGATGATATGCTTCACCATGCCCTCCATGCACTGCAGGTCCCCTTCCAGGTCGCAGAAGGCCATCTCCGGTTCGATCATCCAGAACTCCGCCGCGTGGCGCTGGGTATTGGAGTTCTCCGCCCGGAAGGTGGGACCGAAGGTGTACACATCGCCGAAGGCCATGGCGAAGTTCTCCGCGTTCAGCTGGCCGGACACGGTCAGGTTCGTCTCCTTGCCGAAAAAGTCCTGGGAGAAGTCCACGGTGCCGTCCTCTTTCCGGGGCGGGTCGCTGGGGTCCAGGGTGGTGACCCGGAACATCTCTCCGGCGCCCTCGCAGTCGGAGCCGGTGATAAGGGGGGTGTGGACGTATACGAAGCCCCGGCTCTGGAAGTACTCATGGATGGCCTGAGCCGCCACGGACCGGACACGGAACACGGCGCTGAACAGATTCGTCCGGGGCCGCAGGTGCTGGATGGTGCGCAGGTACTCCACCGTATGGCGCTTTTTCTGCAGGGGGTAGTCTGGGGCGGATATGCCCTCCACGGCGATGGAGACCGCCTTGACCTCAAAGGGCTGCTTGGCCTCCGGGGTCAGTACCAGCGTCCCCTCCACAATCAGGGCCGCGCCCACGTTGAGCTTGGCGATCTCGTCATAATTATCCAAAACGGCCCGCTCGAACACGATCTGCACGCCCTTGAAGGAGCTGCCGTCGTTCAGGTCGATAAAGCCGAAATTCTTCTGGTCCCGGATGGTCCGCGCCCAGCCGCAGACCGTGATGGTCTGGTCGGCATAGGCCGCTGCGTCCTTCCAAAGCTGGACTGTTTTCACTCTCTCCATAGCTGTATCCTCCGCTTGATGCCAAATAAGCCAAATAAGTCAAATAAAAGTATAATGGCTGTGATGCAGCACTCATGCCATATTTTGCGGTTCCGCCGGCAGGCGGGAACAAAAGGGCATAAAAAGTATAATGGCTGCGTTGCAGCCATTATACACAGATTATTTCAATTTTTCAATATTCGATGTAGGGGCATTTGAGCCAGTGGGTCCAAGTCCGGTCCGCCACCCGGGTCTTTACCACGCCCCCGGCGTGGGAGATGGCCTCGATGGCCCAGCCATCGCCTATGTACACGCCGATGTGGCCGTTTTCTGAGTAGACCAGAAGGCCCGGCGTCTCCGGCAGGGTGTCGATAGGTCCCTTCTCCACGGCGTTGTCGTAAAAGCCCTGGGTGCCCCAGTCGGGCATGTCCCCGGCGTCGTATTCCACGCCCACCCCCGGCTCATACCAGCTGTAGCCCTTGATGAGTCCGGCGCAGTCCACCACCCGCCGGTCCATCCACTTTTCCCGGATGATGGATTCGTACTCGGCCACGTCGTCGCCGTACTGCTCCAGCTTATAGGCCAGCATGTCCTCCGTCAGCACGGTGCCGAAGGTGCCCCAAACATAGCCCCACTGGTTGTCCCATGTCATCTTCGCCCAGGCTACCAGGTCCGCGGCGGTCTTTTTGTCCGGCGTAGCGAAGATGCTGTCGTCGATGACATTGGAGGTGCCCTCTCCGTACTCCACGTGTACATATTCTCCCGGCTTCCACTCGAACATGTCCGGCGGGATGGCGGTGGGGACCGGGGTATACGCCGGTGTGGGCGATGGCTCGGGCTCCTTCTCCCGGGTGCCGCTCTGCAGCCAGATGATGGATACCGCCGTTGCCAGCAGGAGCACCAGCCCTGCCAACAGGAACGGACCGTAATTCGCCTTTCTTCTCGCCCTGCGGTGCGCAGCCATGTCACCGCCTCCCTTCGTCCATGTCTATCATACCATAAACATGATAATGCGCAAGGCGATCTTTCTTAAGATTTCCTTAATTCGTTTCTTACAGTTCCTGCCAAATTTCGGCCGATTGCATAGGTTTGGGACTTTTGCGGATAATAAATCCTGCCAGACAAAAGAATGACAGGAGGATAAAGATGAAAGCAACTGGGATCGTGCGCCGCATCGACGACCTGGGGCGCGTGGTCATCCCCAAGGAGATCCGCCGCACCATGCGCATCCGCGAGGGCGACCCGACACTGATAAGATTGACACCGTAGACCTTGTCCGCATGCTGTTTTGACGCCTGGACTATCCGGGTCTGTAAGCTATCCGCGGTGCCGGACTTAAAATTTGCGGCGTCCTCCCCCGGGAGCATCCCTGTGCGCAGAATGCTGTCCACATCTGCCTTCAGCTGCACGTCGATGTGGTCCTCGTAAACGGTGATACGCTCCACGATGAGGGCCAGGTCGTTCTTGTC
>CANRMG010000003.1 GCA_947631675.1 uncultured Oscillospiraceae bacterium | reverse complement strand
CCTATCACGCCCGTGCCGTTGGTGACCGTGGTCTCATAGCCGTCCTGGCCGGCCTCGCGCTCGGTGACGGTATATCCTGCGCCGATGGGCAGGCCGCCGATAGTGTAACTCTCCTGGTCGCCCAGGGTGAACGTCACCGTGGCGCTTTCGCCTCCGTTGGCGGCGGTGAACCTGAGCGCGGGGTCTTCGACCACTTCGCCGTTCTGGTTGACCCAGGTGGCGGGGCAATTATCCTCTATCCACTCGGTCCAGGCGTCCTGGTACTCCTGGTCCATTGATGCATCCGGCCGTGTCAGGGTGACGGTGAAGTTGAACCTCTTGCTATAGTCGGCGCCGGAGCCGGTGACGACCTTCCGTACCGTCAGCTGGCCGTTCAGGTGGTGCACGACCTTGTTCGTCTGGAAGGATTCGTTGTTCACCGTGACCGAGCCGATGTTTTCGATGGTGTTGTCGTCGTCATACTGGGCGTTCTCATTCACGACGACCCGGAATTCCACGTAGCCGAAGCTCTGCTGCGCTTGCTCGCCCAGATCCCAGGTGACGGTATGGGAGGCCGCGTCATACGTGCCTGTTACCGTGTCGCCGGTCATATCCTTCTGGGCCGGCGTCCCAGCGACGCCTTTCTTATAGGTGCCGTAATACGCGTAGGCGCTGCCGGCCACGAAGGTCACGCCCCGGTCCAGTTTGTCGGTGACGGTGATCTCAGCGGCTCTATCCTGGTAGTAGTTCTTCCAGGTGATCCGATAGGTGATGGTGTCGCCCACCCCAACGGTGCTCTCGGTGGGGGGATCGGAGTCCTTCACCGGCTCCGTGGGGTTATGGATCTCCTTGGTCCACTGCCAGGGCTTAGTATCCACCCTTACCGCGGCCCGGTTGTGGACGATCCAGTCGTCTGTATCCGGATCCGCATCGGGCAGTCCGTCCGGTGTATCGTCCGGGTTCATCGGGTCGTCCACATTGGGATTGTACTCCCAGTCCTGCTTCGCCTTCTCATTGACCTGGGCCTGGAATTCCACATAGCCGTAGTCGCCGGGGCTGGTGCCGTTGATAGTCCAGTTCAGGGTGGACCCATTCTCGTCGGTAGTTAGAACGCCGTCGCAGAGGTACTGCTGATTCGGCTCCACGCCCCTATACGCATGGGCGGTGCCGGGCACATAGTCCAGGCCGGGATCCAGCCGGTCGCAGACATAGACCACATGCTCCGACGCTTCCGGGTCGCCGCCGTCGTTGTACCAGGTGATCCGGTAGGTGATGATGTCGCCCACCTTTACCGGCTCGTACGGGCCGGGATCGGGCTCCGTCTTCACGGGCTTGGTCTCGACGTTGGTGAAGGTAGGAAGCTTGACTTCCGGCAGCTGTATCTCCGGATCATAAAGGTCTTCGGGGCTGCCGCTGTAATATGCGACCGTCGCCGTCAGGTCTTCCGTCCCTTCGATCTTGCTGACCACGACCACGACAAAATAGGTCGCCGGGACAGGCTGAACGACGGTGGAGCCATCGAGCGGCTGCTCTGTGATCTGGTAGTAGTAGGTGCCGGGCGTAGTGAACTTGATGGGGCCGAAGTAAAACCGGCCGTCGGCGTCGTTCGTTGCAGTGGCGGTCCACTGGCCAACACCCAAGGGCATGGGCACATCCTCGATGGCTATGGCCATCACGGGCAGCGGCGAGGGGGAGGGCTCCGGGGACGCGGAGGCGTCCGGGGAAGCGGAGGGCTCCATGCCGGGGTCCTCTGTCACGCCGGGATCGCTCGCGCCGGGCTCCGCCGTGGCGCTGGGATCGGCGGTGGGGTATGCGGGCTCCGTGGGCTCCACGGGCTCGCTCGGGACGGGCGTATCCGTCGGGATGGACGGGTCCTCGGTGGGGGCGGGGGTATCCTCCGTCACGGGGGGCTCCGCCGGGTCCGTTGTCGGGCTGTCCTGGGGCACGTCCGTCTGAGGCTGGTCGATCTGGGGCTCATCGACCTGGGGCTGGTCGATCTGGGGCGCGTCGGCCTGGGGCACATCGCTCTCCGTGCCGGGCTCCACCGCCGCGGCCATGGCTTCGCCGCCGTCGGCCCACAGGGCCGCCGTCTCTGTTCCTACGGGCACCGAGACGATCCCCGGGGCCTCGAACCCGTTGTTGGGGTCCACCTCGGGCTGGGACTCCGTGGAGCCTCCGGTCGTTTCCTCGGACCCGGGTCCGGGCTCCACGGGCGTGGGCTCCTGGGTATCCCCGGGCTCCGTGGTCTCGTCCCCGCTGGTATCGTCTGCTGTGGGATCATCCACTATGCCGGGGCCCTCGGGTATGCCGGGGTCGCCTGCGGTGGGATCGTCCCCGGTCGGTGTGTCGCCCGCGGGCGGCTCCTCGGGAGCGGGGGTATCCGTGGCTTCAGGCTCAGGCGAGGGATTATCACCATTGGGTTCATACCCTTCGCCATATATGCCGCCGAGGGGGGACAGGGTGAAGCTGAACTCACCCGGCTCCATCTCCCGGCCGATGAGCTCTTTCAGCCCCTCCAGCAGCACGCTGACGGTGCCCCGTTCGTATGTGTTGGCAAAGCTGAAGGTAGCGGTAAAGGTATTGCTGCCCTCGTCATAGGCGCCGGCTTCCCCGCTGGTGTCAACATTCACTATGGTGGCCCGCAGATAGGGGCGGCCGCCGTCCTCCGGCTCAATGGGCCCCGTGACATCCACCTGGATATGGTAGGTCTGGGGATCGTACGATATGCCGGAGGCGGGGGTGAAGTCCTCCCGCAGGGTGTAGTTGTACACGCCGGGCTCGGTATAGGCCGCGCCGCTCAGCAGGGGCACCGTTTCGGTCACCGAGCGGCTCGCCGCGTCAGTGGTAAGCTGCAGCTCTCTCTCGATGGTGTCGCCTCCGACCGCGTACTCCTTGACAGGATCGCTGTCGGGGTTATCGGGATCGCGGGTCAGCAGGAACTTGAACACGCCTGTGACCGGATCGCCGGGTTCTCTCGAAATATCTCTAAACGTCTTGGTGACATTCAGGGACGCATAGGCGGGCTCGGTGGGCTGCTTCGCGTTGATGAAGTGGAGCGTCCTGTCCGCGGCCGTCGAGTCGGAACCGATGTGCCGCTGGATGATGCCGTCCGCCGGGTCCACCTGGGTGAAGCCGGGCTTCGCCGTTTCCGTGACGATGACGTTATAGCCGAGCTCCGTCTTGGGCAGGCCGTAGATGACGATCTTTTCGCCGCCCTTGAGCTGGAAGGTGTCGCTCCATTCGGCGAAGTGGCCGTCCTCCACATAGCCGAACTGGGTATTATAGTGGCCGTCTTCCTGCGCGGGCCCGGTCACCTTCACGTACCCGGTGACGACGGGGGGCAGGTCATTGGCCAGCAGCATGATGCCGCCGTCCCCGGTCCGCATCACCTCGAAGTCCGCCGCCACGTCGAAGGGCAGGGCCTCGCCGGGGGCCAGGCCGTCAAACAGGGACGCGTAGTCGATGGTCTGGCTCTCGTCCGGCGTCATCTGCCCCTCAAAGGAGGGCTCCCCGTAGGGATAGGCCATGTTGTCCTCGCCCGCCGGGGCGACGCGGGTGATGGTCCCGGTCTCGGGATAGGTCCGGCCGTCGGCGTAATACCGGGTAACGGGGAATATCCATTCCACACCTGCTGCGGGGCCGGGCGAGAAGTAGAAGTCGGCCGTGAAGTCGAATTCCTTCTCCCAGTCCTCGTCGGTGAGCTCCGCGCCCGCCTCGGCGATCAGCTCCTTCTCGATGGTCAGGGTCTCGGGCGCGAAGGTGTTGGTGAAGTGCACCGCCGACTCTCTGTTGCTGGTGTCCTTAAAGACGGAGTAGACCATCGCCTCCTGGCCATCGCCGTACGTGACCATATGGAACTTGGCGGCGTTATCGGGTTTGGTGCCCGTCTGCGGCCCCTTATCGGTGATGCTGTTGTCATCGTGGTTCGTGAAGCCGCCGTACTCCTTCACGACGGCGTAGCCGGGGTCACGGTACGCCGGCGGATTATCCGGCCACCTCGGATCATCCTCGGCCATAGGCTCCGAGCCGAGCTCGTAATCGATATAGTTCTGGAACATCACCACCTGGGCTTCCTTGAGGGTATAGCCCTGGCTGACCTGCAGGGGGGTGAGCCTCTCGGTGACGCGGTAGTTGGCCTGGAGCCCCAGGCCGGTGAACAGCACGCCCTCGCCGTCATGGAGGGTGAACTCGACGGTATGATCCGCCAGTTCCGTTTTGGTGAATACCGGCTTGTACTGTTCGTTGGCCTGCTTACGGGCGCTCTGGAACTCGTCCGGATCGTAGAGGTCGTCCGCGCTCGCCAGGCCCACATGGAGCGACCGGGTCAGGTACTGCCGGTTGATGGAGAAGGGGGAGTCGATGCGGATGCCGCTTCGCAGGCCCTGATCCTGGTCCAGATACATGGTGGCGATGACGAACTCATCCACCTGGGTGAAATTTTCAAGCGATGTTGGCGGGTCAGTACCAAGACCACCGTGAATGTTAGCCGTGTCGTACAGATAGGCCGTGCACCAGAATTCACGGGTGCCGGCGGGGTGCGTGGGGTCCTCGGCCTTGAATTTGGAGGTTTTGGTCTCCTGCTGTTTCGCCTCGGCCAGCTTGTCTTCGGGGACGTAGGTGGTGTAGCCGCCGTGGGTGTCTCCCCCGGCCTCCGCCGCGGAGTACACGTGCGCGATGTTCGTGTCGTCATCCAACTTGGAGATCTCGCCCAGATATACGACGCATTTCTCAGGCCCCTCCTTATTGGAGTCGATCTCATAGTATACTTCGGCATACGTTCCGGCATACTCTCCGGTGCTGCTGCCCTGGGCATAGCCCGCGTTGCCGGTGAGGGCGTCGATGGAGGCGACGCGCCGCCGCCATATGTTGGCGTACTCGTCCTTCTGGACGATGATGGCGTTGATGTCACCGGTCACGCCCTCCAGAAACGCCTGGTAGTGGAACTCCTCGTTGGGGTCCACCAGCTGGGTCCCGTTGGACTCCACGGTCTTGGTCACCAGCAGGAGGGTGTCGCTTACCAGCAGCCGGCCGTTGTTGCCCAGGTAGCCGTTCACGATGATGTTGCTCGTCTCGCTGTTGCTGCTGATGGTGGGAACGTAGACCCGCTCGGAGGTGGCGGTGGTGTTCTGGCTCTTGGACTCGACCATCTGGGCCATGTCGCCGGTGCGCAGGCCGCCGATCTCGGTGGCGATGCGATAATCGCCGCCGGGGCGCTCTGTGATAGGTTTCGTGTCCGTGCCGTTATACCAGACCAGGGTGCAGGCCTCCTCGTTGTCGGAGGGGCCGAACTCGATGCCCTGCCGGGCCACGGCCGCGTATTTCAGCTCGCCCTTGCCGTCCGCCGTGGGGACGTAGTAGTCGACGACGATGAAATACCAGTCATCATCGTTGAGATTGCCTTCGCCATCGCCTATCCCGGTCACGCGCGGATACTTCCCGCCCTCGCCGTTAAGGCCGAAGTTCTCGGCGGTGCATTCAGCGCTGGGCATGGGCGTACCTGCCTCCCCGGCCCAGTATATGGCCCGGTTCTTCTGGTACAGGTAATAGCGGTTGTTGCTGCCGGGGGAGAAGGTAATGGAGGCGTCGCCCCGCGGGACGTCGCCCAGGCCCACATAGCCGCTGTAGGGGGTCGCGGAGTAGTAGTTGGACAGGAAATAGACGTACTGGTTGTTGCTGATGGTGACGCGGTGGTTGGCCAGATACTCCGCGTTGACCTTGGACACATCGATGTTGTTGGAGTGGTAGAGGATGTCGTCCTCCACGCCCACGGAGTAGAGCACGCGCAGGGGGGTGGACTGCTGGTAATAACGCCTGGCGGCATTGGGGTCCGGGTCGTTCTTATGGTCGCCGCCCAGGTTGGTCTCGTAGCTGGTCACATTGCCCGCCGTGTCCAGGTCGATGGTCGCTATCTGGACGGGGATGGCGTTGGCGGGGACGCTGATCATCATCGCCTCGTTGAAGGCGTTGTTGGTGACCACGCCGGAATCGTCGTTCCAGTCGCCGGAGTCCTCCACCCACAGACGGATGTCGCTGAGGCTGAACGCGCCCGGCGTTTTCTCGGTGATCGTTCCGGTGTTCGAGCCATAAGCGGGGTTCTGCCTCATGGCGCGGCGGCCGGTCTCCTCCATCGCCAGGCGGTAGAAGGTGTAGACCGTGTGCTTCTGCTTTTCCTCGATCTCGCCCACGGTGCTGTCATCGCGCGCGGGAATGGTAGGCACGAACTGCTGGGCGATCTTGTAGCCTACGCGGAAGACGACGTCATCCTTCCAGGCGGTGTATCCACCGGGAAGGCTCTCGCCGAGAAATACTCCGCTGCTGCCGTCGGCGCCCTTGTACCAGCCCTGCGGAAGCGGTTCGGTCGGCTGACCCGCTTTTGTCATGTACGCCTCGTTCCACGAGTAGTCGTACACGGCGGTCTTCACCACGGGGTAATCCTCGCCGAACAGGATCAGGTGGTCGATGCTCTTGACCTCCATGTAATCGCCGATAGGGTCGGTGTAGACAAGGGTGTCCTGCGCGCCGGCGTCGTTGCCGCCCTCGATGATGGTGAAGGCCGCGCCGGTGATCTGCTCGAAGATCTGGTCGAATATCGTGCCCAGGTCGGCGCTCTCAGCCTTGTAGGCGGTGTCTATGTAATAGAGGTCCTCTACGCTCTTTATATCATAGGCATCCGCAACGCCGTGGTCGAAGGCGATGGTGCCGGTGACGCCGCCTCTGGAGTACCAAGTTGTATGGAGGTTAGAATATGTCAAGGTCCCGGAGCCGGCAAAAAAGTCGCTGTTCAGATCTTTGAACGCCTGTTGTGCATAGGTATATTGGACCGTGTCACCCTCGCCGCTTGCATTTCCATCCGGGCCCGCACTCGTCTCGTTGAAATAGTTTGCGGGGTCCATGGTGGCGTACATCATTTCCTTGTTCCGCAAGGACAGACCCTCGCTGTTCAGCATGATGGAGAAGCCGGTCATGCTGAGCTCGTCGTCGCCCTCCTTGGCGTTGTTGTAGTGTTCCTCGACGCGCTTTTTCATGGAGCCCGCCAGCAGCAGGTTCCCTATCATGAGCGATTGCCACATTTCATTGTTTAATTGTGAATCGATGTTGCCGTACATCGGGTTGCCCTGGAGCGGCCACTGAGGGTTATCTGTACTATAGGTGGGAAGTACGTCGATATAGGGGTCGTACCAGTGGGTACCATTTGCCGGGGTCGCGCTAGGAGTACCATAAGTGTTACCGCTGACGCTATTCACGGACATCACGTTGGTACCGCCGTCGGACAGCAGGATGAGCACTGGCCGGCGGACGGCCTCGTCGTCCAGATTCTCATGATATATGGGCTCACTCGCGTTCGCCAGCATGCTCATGCCCTGATAGAGGGCGCCCTGCAGGTAGGTGGAGTCCGCGAACATAGATTGGCTGGTGCGGTTGCTGAAATTCTGGACGTGAGTCCCAATGCGGGGGAAGTAGGCGTTGCTTATGGTTTTCAAGGTGTAGCTGTCCAAGGCCAGATAGTTCTGACCCGAGTCTTTGGTGTAGTGGTCCAGGGGCAGCAGCTCCTGGGTGCCGCCGCCGTAGACCACCACGCCCACCCGGTTGTCGTCGTGGACGCCCGTGTCATGTCCCTCGTCCATCAGCTTGGCGATCAGCTCGTTGGCGTCGGTCAGCAGCTGATGCAGGGGGTCATCCGGGTTCGGCGTGCCATCCGTATTACCTGCCGTATGGCCGACCAGACTGGTCATGGAGGTGGAGATGTCCAGCAGGAGCACCACGTCCAGGGGGATGGCCTTCTCGTTGTTCACCACCTGGTTGGAGCCCAGCACGGAGAAGATGTGCAGGAAGTCCTCGCTGGTGCCAAGGGTCGTGTCGATGCCGTCGGTGGCCATGTTCAGCGTGATGGACGCGCCGGAGCCGCCGTTGGCGATGACGGTCTTGTCCGTCCAGATACGGCCGGCGTACCGGGCGCCGTTGTTATAGGCAGCCGAGCCTGCCTCGCCGCCGCCCAGCAGCTTGTTGATATAGTTGTCGGTGGTGTCCGGGTCTGCCTCCCGGCTCACGTTGCCGGTGGTGGCTTGACCGTCGTTCCCCTTGTTTTCCGCGTAGGCCGTGGTCTGCAAAATGCCCAGGCCCTCGAAAAGCGAGAACACCATCACCAGGCAGAGAAGTCCCGCCAAGACCCTCTTTGCGCCCAACTTTCTCTTCATATCCGTCTCTCCCTCCTGCGCTGTCTTGATGCTCACGCCGTCACAGATTCGGCGTTGGTATAGATTTGAAATCCGTTCTCCGAGCGGGCCACCTGGTAGACGAAGGGGTTGGCCTCCGCCCAGGCCGGGTCCGCCGCCGCCTGGCGCTGGTAGGCGCCGTAGGCGTTTATATAGCCCTGGTGCAGCGTCCGCTCCGCCTCCAGACGGGCCTGCACCGCCTCGTCAAAGTCCCGGTAACACCCCGGATGGTAGTGCACCTTTCGGAAGGTGATCACCGCCCGGTAGCGCCCGCTCTGGGTAAGGGACAGGCCCCGGAATCCCGCCTTGTTCTCCGCTTCGTTCTTCCCGGCCCGGGTCAGCCGCTCCACACAGGTGTCGTTGCCGTAGTGCATGTACTCGTGCATCTTCACGCGGTGCTCGTGGTTGAGGCAGCCGCAGCTGCGGGTCAGGCCGTGCAGGAGGCTGGCGGCGTAGACGTCAGCCTCCCTGCCGCAGTCGCACCGACATCGCCAGCAGGCGCTGGTGGCGGTGCGCCGGTCCTTTTTCTCCACCGGGTACAGGGCCGTGAGGCGGCCGAAGCGCTGACCTGTCAGGTCTCGGCGGGCGCGGCCGCCCCGCTTCCGCTGGCAGCCGCAGTTCACGGCCCGCCCGCCGGTGAGCTGGCCGCGGGTATAGAGGCCCTCGCCGCCGCAGTCGCACCGGCAGCGCCATAAGACGCAGCCGCCCCGCCGCCGGCCCGAGTCCTCTATGACCGTCAGCTGCCCGAACCGCTGTCCGGTCAGGTCCGAATAGCGCTCAGACATTTGCTTCCAGCTCCTTCCCGTCCGCCGGCACGCCCCTGTATCCCCGGCTCTGCGGCAGGTCCGCGGCCGTTCCGTTGGTGCAGACGAAAAACTTCCCGTCGATCCGCTGCACATCATAGAAAAACGGATGGTCCTGCGCCCAGGCCGGGTCGGCCTTTTCTCTCTCCTCATACGCCTCGAGGGCCTGTATGTATCCCCGGTGCAGGCTCTCCTCCGCGTCCAGCCGCGCTTGTACCGCCCGGTCGAAGGAGGTGTAATGGCCAAGGTCATAATGCTTGCCCCGGAAGGTGATGCTCGCCCGGTACTTGCCGTTGTTCAGCAGGAAAAGGCCCCGGAAACCGGCCTTGTTCCTGCCGGTGTCCACGCAGGAGTTCCGGAGCACCTCAAGACATGTGTCGTCCTGATAGTGCATGTGCTCGTGCATCCTTCCGCTCTGCGCCCGGTTCCAGCAGCCGCAGCTCTGGGTCAGACCGCGCAGAAGGCTCCAGGTGTATACGTCCAGCTCATTTCCGCAGTCGCACCGGCAATGCCAGTAGCTGCCCCGCGCCCGGTCCTCTCTGTTGACGTGGTACAGCGCCGTCAGCCGGCCGAACCGCCGGCCCGTCAGGTCCTCGGCCTGCCGCCTGGGGGCGGACAGCTTCGGAACACAGCCGCAGCTCGTGACATTGCCGCTGACGAGCTGCCGCCGGACCGCCAATATCTCGCCGCCGCAGCCGCAGCGGCACCGCCACAGTACGCTGGAGCCCTTTCTTTGGCCGGAATCCTCCACCACGGTCAGTATCCCGAACCGCCGGCCGATCAGGTCCGCACACGCCATGACTTTCGCCCCGTTTCTCCGCGCATGCCACCCCGCCGCCGACCGGCGGGGTGACTACAAAAGTAAGGATTTTTGAGCATTTCTGTCATAAAGGGGTCTATTTCCCAGCATGAAATGCTCGTTTACCATAACAAGAAAGTATTGCATTACAGCTATCGGTGTGATACAATATGTTGTGTGTATATATCGCGCTAATGCACAATTGGCGCGTGATTAGAAATCCTTACTTTTCTGCACAAATCCCGCCCGCCGGGCATAAAAAATGTACGGGAAGTTCTCACGAACTTCCCGTACATATTTATATTGTAGGATCCGGCCTGCGCCGCGGCGCGGGCCGCTCTTTATGGAATGGGGAAAAGGAAGAACGGCTCTGGCCGATGATGCAGCCTCACTTGTGAGGATACAGAATCTCCAGAGCCGTTCTGACGTGGCGGAAGCGGTGGGATTCGAACCCACGAGACCTTGCGGTCTACCTGATTTCGAGTCAGGCCCGTTATGACCACTTCGATACGCTTCCATGGCCCACATACTATATCATCCCGCCCGGTCCTTGTCAACCTGCCGCCCGCTTTACAACCGGGCCGGAATGGCCTATAATATGGGCAATGCCATGACAGAAAGGCGGCGGCAAAATGCCCCGATACGAACGGGATTTCATCACCCAGGTGGTGCTGCGGGCGGACTTCGTCTCCGGCACGGCCCCCTTCGCCGGACCCTTCCCGGCGGAACTGCTGCCCGCGCTGGAGGACTACCCCGAGCGCAGCAGCATCAACCGCTCCCGGACCGAGGTCCGGGTCCAGAAGGGCCTGCAGGGACCCGTCAAGGACACCCGGACCATCAACTTCCTGGAGCACAACTTCTGGACCGAGGGCCGGACCATGCACGCGGCCATATGCAGCGAGTACCTGTGCCTGTCCCAGCAGCATTACGAGGGCTACGAGGGCCTGCGGGACGAGTTTTTGACGCTGATGGACGCCATGCAGCGCCAGTTCCCGGCGCTGAAGATACGGCGGCTGGGTATGCGTTATGTAAATGAAATAAAACTGCCGGAGGCCGATGCGGGAGCAGGTCTTGGGGCAGATTTTTGGGAGCATTATGTTAACCCGTGGCTGCTGGGCGGCCTGCGCTTCGCGGCCAACGACCAGAGCCTGGCCCGGCATATGTGCACGACGGAGCTGAACTACGGCACCGACCGGGCCACCATCCGCTACGGCATCTTCAACGGGGAGTACCCCCGGCCCAACCGGCGGCGGGAGTTCATTCTGGACACGGACACCTACTGCCAGACGCCCATGGACCCGGCGGGGGTGGCGGCTAAGGTGGACGACTACCACGCCGCGGCCTGCCAGGTGTTCGAGGCCGCGGTCACGGACGCCCTTCGGGCGAGGATGAACCGGCCGTGACCCCCCGGCGGCTGCGGGGGGCCTATGGGGCCCTCAATGGCGTATACTGGATGCTCTGCTGCATCATCTACTCCTTCTCGTCCAACTTCCTGCTGGGCCGGGGCTACACCAACAGCGCCCTGGGGGCCATCGTGGCGGCGGGCTATATTTTGGGCCTGGCCATGCAGACCCCGGCGGCGGCCCTGGCGGACAGGACGGCGAGAGCGCCTCTCGCGGTCATCGGCGGCGCCACGGCGGCGGTGGGCCTGACCACGGCGATGCTTCTGGCCATGCCGGGCCGTAGCTGGACGGTGACGGCGGTATACGTGCTGTTCCTGGCGCTGGTGATCATGCTCCAGCCCCTGGTGAACGCCTTCGCCTACTATATCGAGGCCCTGGGCACGGCCATCCCCTTCGGCATTTGCCGGGCGGTGGGGTCCCTGGCCTATGGCGTGCTGGCGGCGGTGCTGGGCGGGCTCATCCTGCGGGTGGGCGTGAATGCGGTGCCCGGCGCGGGGCTCATCACGGCGGCGCTGATGGTGGGGCTGATGGCCTGGTTCTCCCGGGCGGGGACGCCGGACCGGCCGGAGAAGGAACGGGACGGCGGCGCCGGCACCGGGAGCCTTCTCCAAAACGGCAGCTTCCGGGCCCTGCTGGCGGCGGCGGTGCTGCTGTTTTTCAGCCACAGCTTCCAGTCCGGCTACATGCTCCAGATCGTACAGGGCGTGGGCGGCGACGACGGGGATATGGGGATGCTGACCCTGTATGTGGCGGTGCTGGAGCTGCCCACCATGTTCCTCTTCGACCGGCTTTTGAAGCGCTTTTCCTGCGGGGGGATGCTCCGGTTCGCGGCGGTGTTCTTTGCGGCCAAGAACCTGCTGGTACTGGCCTCCGGGTCCCTGGGGGGCATATACGGGGGCATGACCTTCCAGCTTCTTGGCTACGCCCTGTTCATCCCCGCGTCGGTGCGCTACGCCGGGACCCTGGCGGGCCCCGGGGATGCCAACCGGGCCCAGGCCTACGTCACGGCCATGTCCACCCTGGGCAGCGTATGTGCCTCCGGCTTCGGGGGCGTGCTCATCGACGCTCTGGGCGTCCGGGCGGCGCTGGGCGTGACGGCGGCCTCCGCCTGCGCGGGGGCGCTGGTGATGGCCCTGGGCGTTCGGGATAAGAAGACGGCAAAAATAAAGCCGGGAGCGTGAGCTCCCGGCTCATTTTATCAACATGGCCCGCAGGCATCGAATGCCGTTGAGAAGCAATGTGGCCCCGGCGGCGGCCAGCGCCCATTTGGCGGGGCGGCTGTCCCGGTTGGCCCGGGCGAAGGATACGGTCAGGAACAGGAGCATCACGTTCACCGAGGGCAGCCAGCCGCTGAATGCCTGGGCGAAGTCTGTCCGGCCCAGAATGAACCGGCCGGCGGTCAGCAGGATGTCCAGCATAAGCATCACGAAAAACGCGCCGTTGATGAGCTTTCGCTGTTTGCCCCATTCCCGGACCAGCCACAATAGCCCGAAGGCGGTCTCCTCCGTCCGCTGCATGAGGTCCGCCGGCGGCACCCTTTCTCCCGCGAACAGCTCCGCCAGGGACACGCCCAGCACGTCGCACAATGGCTCGAAGAGCCCCGCATCCGGCAGGCCCCGGCCCGTCTCCCACTTGGACACCGCCTTGTCCGTGACGGCGAGCCGTTCCGCCAGCTCTGCCTGGGTCAGTCCCAGCTCCTTCCGCCGCCGGGCGATGAATCCGCCGATCTTTACCTGGTCCATGTTCCGCCTCCCGCGCGTTTGATGGGGAAAGTATAGCAAAGAGCGCGAAAAATGTATACCTACGGAAAGTAGAGAGGGGGTATAATATAGGTCATGAGAACAAAAAAGGGGGTGACGGGGTGAAGACGCGAAAGCTGGCGCTGGGGGACAGGAATATCGTCGGAGCCCGCGTCACGGAGGCCAGGCTCGCCCTGGGCATGAAGCAGGTGGAGCTGCTGGCAAAGCTCCAGACCGCGGGCGTGGACATGAGCGTGCCCGCGCTGTCATTGCTGGAAGGGCAGAAGCGGCCCGTGTCCGACATCGAGCTGAACGCCCTGGCGGACATCCTCCATGTGTCCGTGGATTGGCTCCTGGGCCGGGAATAAATGAGAATATAACGACTGCCGGGCAGAGGTCCGGCAGTTTTTTATTTTCCCTTTCCGGCGGCCAGGTACAGGGGGATGGCGGCCAGTTGGGCAGCCACGGACACCGCCGCCATGGCGGGGATGCTCACGTCGTAGAGCGCCCCCAGGGCCCAGCTGCCCAGAAACCAGAAGATACCGAAGGAGCACTCGAACACCCCGTACCCGGTGGCCCGGCTGGCCTTGGGCACCATGCCGGTGACGGCGGCCTTCAATATGGACTCCTGGGCACCCATGCCCACGCCCCAGAGAGCCACGCCAAGGAGCAGCACGGGCACGCTGTCCGCCAGAAACACCAGCGGCGCGAAGGGGGCGGACAGGACCGTGGAGATCACCAAGGCTTTGAGGCCCTCCTTGTCGTAGAGATACCCGAAGGCCAAAGCTGCCGCGGCGTCCACCAGCATGGCCCCCGCATAGAGAAGGGGCAGGTCCCCGGTGCTCACCAGCGCGCCGGCGTCGGCCAGGCTCCCGGCCACGGCTGTGAACCGGCGTGACACGTGCATGATGATGAGGGAGTAGTCCGCGAAGCCGAAGGCGAAGAGGCTGATGCCCGCGATGTAGAGCTTGAAGGACTTTTTGAGCTGGAAGGGCACGTATTCCTTCGGCTCCGGCTCAAAGCGCTCCGGGTGGGGGAACTTTGAGCGGGTCACCAGAAGCAGAATGATGGTGACGGCCCCGGGGACGGCCAGCACGGCGAAGCAGAAGGAATAGGTGTGAAAGGTATCCCCGCCCCGGCGGAAGAGCATCACCACGTACAGGAGCACCGGGCCCAGGAACGCGCCGATCTGGTCCAGAAGCTCCTGGATGCCGAAGCTCCTGCCCGCCCCAAGCTGGCTGGCGGCGAAGGACATGATGGTGTCCTTGGCGGGCTTTTTGATGGCCTTGCCCATGCGCTGGACGATGAGAAGGGCACAGGCGGCGAGCCACCCATGTTCCCCCACCAGCGCCAGGGCCGGCACGGCCAGGATGTCCAGCACATAGCCAAGTATGGTCATGGGCCAGTACTTCCCGGTCCTGTCGGTGAGGCGGCCGAACACGTAGCGCATGGAATAGCCCACCAGCTCCCCCAGACCGGAGGCGAAGCCGATAGTCGCCGCGCTGGCGCCCATAAGGGCCATATAGGCCCCCCGGATGCTGGACGCCCCCTCGTGGGTCATGTCGGAAAAGAGGCTCACGATCCCGAAGAGCAGTATGAACCCCATGGCCGACGAGGCCGTTTTCTTTTTGCTCACGCCCATCATCTCCCCGGAGAAATGATACACCGGCGCGGGGCCTATTGCAATAGGGGCGAGATTTGAAAATATTCATCAAAATTATGAATAAATATATTGATATTCATCGTCTGGGGCGGTATGATACGCTTACTGTGTTTTATAGGTAGGAGGAAACCGAAATGTCCGACATCAAAAAAGTGGTCCTGGCCTATTCCGGGGGACTGGATACGTCCGTGATCATCCCGTGGCTCAAGGAGAATTACGATAACTGCGAGGTCATCGCCGTGGCCGGCAACGTGGGCCAGGCGGACGAACTGGAGGGGCTGGAGGAAAAGGCCCTCAAGACCGGCGCCAGCAAGCTCTACGTGCTGGACCTGACGGAGGAGTATGTCAACGACTACATCATCCCCACCATGAAGGCCGGGGCGGTGTACGAGGAATATCTGCTGGGCACCAGCCACGCCCGCCCCTGCATCGCCAAGGGGCTGGTGGAGATCGCCAAGAAGGAGCACGCCGACGCCATCGTCCACGGCTGCACCGGCAAAGGCAACGACCAGGTCCGCTTCGAGCTGGCCATCAAGCACTTTGCCCCCCACGTGAAGATCATCGCCCCCTGGCGGGAGTGGTCCATCAGGAGCCGGGACGAGGAGATCGACTACGCCGAGGCCCATAACGTGCCCCTTCGCATCAGCCGGGAGACCAACTACTCCAAGGACAAGAACCTGTGGCACCTTTCCCACGAGGGCCTGGACCTGGAGGACACGGGCAACGAGCCCCAGTATGAAAAGCCCGGCTTCCTGGAGATGGGCGTGAGCCCTCTCCAGGCCCCGGATAAGCCCACCTACATCACCCTGGAGTTTGAAAAGGGCGTGCCTGTGGCGCTGAACGGCGAGAAGCTGAGCGCCAAGGACATCATCTTAAAGCTCAACGAGATCGGCGGTGCCAACGGCATCGGCCTGCTGGACATCGTGGAAAACCGCCTGGTGGGCATGAAGTGCCGGGGCGTGTACGAGACCCCGGGCGGGGCCATCCTCTACAAGGCCCATTCCGTGCTGGAGAGCGTGTGCCTGGACAAGATGACCGCCCATGAAAAGCAGCGGCTCTCCATCACCTTCGCGGAGCTTGTGTACAACGGCCAGTGGTTCACCTCCCTGCGGGAGGCCCTCAGCGCCTTCGTGGACAAGACCCAGGAGCGGGTCACCGGCAAGGTGCGCCTGAAGCTCTATAAGGGCAACATGATAAACGCCGGGGTCTGGAGCCCCTACAGCCTCTACTCCGAGAAGATCGCCACCTTCGGCGAGTCGGACTACAAGCAGTCCGACGCCGCCGGGTTCATCAACCTCTACGGCCTGCCCATCCAGGTCCAGGCCATGGTGGACGGAGCGGACGATGAATAACCTCTGGGGCGGCCCCATCGCCGATGCGGCAAAGGAGCTCAATTCCTCCATCGCCGTGGACAGCCGCATGTGGCGGGAGGACATTACCGGCTCCCTGGCCCACGCCGCTATGCTGACAAAGCAGGGTATCCTCTCCGAAGCCGACGGCGCAGCCATCCAGGCGGGCCTGGAGGGCATTCTGGCGGACCTGGAAAGCGGCGCGCTCGCCATCGACATGACCGCCGAGGACATCCACACCTTCGTGGAGATGACCCTCACCGCCCGCATCGGCGAGGCGGGCAAGCGCCTGCACACCGCCCGCAGCCGCAACGACCAGGTGGCCACAGACCTGCGCCTCTACACCCGGAGCCGGATCGACGGCCTCGTGGGCCTCATCCGCGAGGCCGTGGCGGCCATCCACGACAAGGCGGCGGCGTACGCCGACGCGGTCATGCCCGGCTACACCCACCTGCAGCGGGCCCAGCCCGTGACCTTCGGCCACTACCTCTGCGCCTGGGCCATGATGCTGGTGCGGGACGCGGGTCGGCTCACCGACGCCAGAAAGCGGCTCAACCAATGCCCCCTGGGGGCCTGCGCCCTGGCGGGGACCACGTTCCCCATCGACAGGGAGAGCACCGCCGCGGCCCTGGGCTTCGACGGCCCTGTGCTCAACAGCCTGGACGCGGTGTCCGACCGGGACTTCTGCGTGGAGGTGCTGTCCGCGCTGGCGCTTCTGGCCGCCCACATGAGCCGGATGGCGGAGGAGCAGGTGCTGTGGTCCAGCCTGGAATTTGGCTTCGTCACCCTCCCCGAGGGGTTCGTCACCGGCTCCTCTATCATGCCCCAGAAGAAGAACCCGGACATGGCCGAGCTCATACGGGGCAAGACCGGCCGGGTCTATGGGGACCTGATGGGGATGCTCACGGTGCTCAAGGGCCTGCCCCTGGCCTATAACAAGGACATGCAAGAGGACAAGCAGGCCCTCTTCGACGGCCTGGACACGGCGGCGCTGTGCCTTTCCGTGCTCTCGCCCATGGTGGCGGGCATGGAGCCCCATCCCGACGCCATGCGAAAGGCCGCTGGAGCGGGATTCATCAACGCCACCGACTGCGCCGACTGGCTGGTGGGCCGGGGGGTGCCCTTCCGGGAGGCCTATGCCGTCGCGGCGGGCCTTGTCCACGCGGGCAAGCCCCTGGAGGACCTGACGCTGGAGGAATACAAGGCCGCCCACCCCGCCTTCGACGAGGGCGTCTACGCCGCCGTGGACCTGGACGCCTGCGTCAAGCGCCGGAATTTGCCCATAGCCGAGGAGCTGGCGGCGCTGGAAGCGTTTTTGAACGGATAAATAAAAGACACCCGGGACGGAGATGCCGTCCCGGGTGTTTCTATAATGTTCGTCACATATTGAGTTGTTCCTCGCAGAACGCCCGCAGGACGGGAATGTCCGTTACAGCGGTCTCCCAGATGATGTCCCGGCTCATGCTGCCGTAGCTGTGGGCCACCAGGTTGCGCATGCTCTTGATGGGTCCCCACTGGATGCGGCCGGCGGTGGCCTCCCGAAATTCCGAGGAGAGACGGCCGCTCAATTCGCCTATCTGCAAAATGCAGAAGGAGACGGAACGCTGGTAATCCGCGTCCTGGTCGAAAATGTCGAAAGATTTTCCGTACCGGTCGATGGTCTTCTGTATCTCGGCGCAGTAGTCGCGGATGTGTTCCAGCCGCTGCAAGTCAGGGGACATACAGTTCCTTCCTTTCCCGCATCACGTTTTCACGGAACCGGGCCTCGCTGGGCATTTGCTGCTTCTGCGTCAGAGAGCTCACGGTGAGCAGGTCGACATTCTTGCGCAGCGTCCGCTCCAATTCCTCATGGATACCGGCGACCTGGAGCAGAGAGCGGATGGGCGTACCGGTGGTGTCGATGATGAGGTCGACGTCGCTATCCTCCGACGCGGTGCCCCGGGCATAGGAGCCGAAAAGGGACACGCCTTTCAGGCCGTACTTTACGGCGATAGGCGTTACCATGTTCTGTAATTCACGGACTGTATATATCAAGGCGCTCCCTCCCTTCGTTTTCATCTTACTATTATCGTAGACAAATTGCAAGGACAATGGCACAGCTGAAGCATGTTCATTTCCCACGCATGTGGTAAATCTCCCTCACCTCGGCGGAGGGCTTGCCGTCGGGAGCGGTGAGGATGAGATTGGGCTGGGCTACGAGGCCGGGCCGTCCGCCCCGGCGGCCCTCGATGAGGACCAGGGAGGGGGCGCTGTCGGCCCGGTGGGACACCAGGCGCAGCCGCTTGGGCTCGATGTCCGCCAGGCGCATGGCCGCGAAGATGTCGGTGAGGAACTCCGGCTTGTGGACCAGGCAGAAGGCTCCGCCCTTCCGCAGCAGGTAGGATGCCGCCCCGGAGAACTGGGCGGGGGACAGGGCGTCGCCCCGGGCAGCGGCCCGGGCCCCGTCGGGAGAGGTCTTGCCCAGATAATAATAGGGGGGATTGCAGACCACCAGATCGTACTCTCCCTGCCGGGCCATGTCCCGGTACTGGCGGGCGTCCAGACATTCCAGCTCGCCCACGATCCGGTTGGCCCGGTAGTTGTCCTCGCACACGTCCAGCGCCTCCGGGCGCATATCCACGCTGTCGTAGACCGCCTCAGGGTGCCGGGCGTGGATGAGCACGCTGAGGAGCCCGCCCCCGCAGCCAAGGTCCATGCAGCGGGTGAATCGCTCCACCCCAGCGGTAAAATGGGCCAGCAGCACGGAGTCCGTGGTGATCTTGAAGGCGGGGTCGTCGGTATAGCAGGGCCCGCCGGGCCATAGCAGCTTCATAGTACTTCCTCAGATATAGTTACGGGCGGTATGCAAAGCGCATACCGCCCGCAGGTCGCTTGCTGATCTTACTCCTCAGAGATGGCGCTCATGGGGCACTGGTCAGCGCAGGCGCCGCAGGAGATGCACTTGTCGGGATCGATGACATAGTGGGCATCACCCTCGCTGATGGCTTCCTGGGGGCACTGGTCGGCGCAGGAGCCGCAGGAGATGCAAGCATCAGAGATCTTATAAGCCATATCGAATACCTCCATTTTTTATGTACGCCCACATACTAACACAAAGAACTATGATATTGCAATACTTTTTTGCGGCGCGCCAAAATAATGCATTCCGACAAAATAACAACTTTCCTCGCGCTTTTATTTGGCCGGGAGCGGCTATAATCATCCCGGAGGCGATACACACGATATGAGACACACGGAGCGTTTCACCCTGCGGGCCCAGAAGGCCATCGAGGAGGCCTATCAGGCCAGCCATCAGCTGGGCCACAGCTATGTGGGCACGGAGCACCTGCTCATCGGGCTCATGCGGGAGGGGGAGGGCCTGGCCTGCCGGTGCATGCGCCGCAGCGGCCTGGAGGCGGCGGCCGTGACGGAGCTTGTGACGGCTTCCGCCGGCCGGGGCACGCCGGGCCCGCCCGCCCAGGGCCTCACCCCCAAGGCGAAAAGGAGCATAGAGCTGGCCTGCGAGGACGCCGCCCGCCTGGGACACGGCTTCGTGGGCACGGAGCATCTTCTCATGGGCATCCTGCGCCAGTCGGACTGCGCCGGGACGAGAGCGGTGGAGGAGGCGGGGGTGGACCCCAACAAGCTCTATACCGACGTGCTGGATGTGTTCGACCGGCCCGAGTACCGGGCCCGGTCCGAGGAGGGGAGCGTCCGCACCGCCGCCCGCCGGGCGGACACCCGGATACTGGACCAGTACAGCCGAGACCTGACGGAGCTGGCCGCCCGCGGCAAGCTGGACCCGGTGGTGGGCCGGGAGCGGGAGCTGGACCGGGTGATCCAGATCCTCTCCCGCCGGACGAAAAACAACCCCGTGCTCATCGGTGAGCCCGGGGTGGGGAAGACGGCGGTGGCAGAGGCCTTGGCCCGGCGGGTGGCTGCCGGGGATGTGCCGGAGCACCTGCGGCGCAAGCGCATCGTGGCCCTGGACGTGCCCAGCATGCTGGCGGGCACCAAGTACCGGGGGGACTTTGAGGACCGGGTCAAGGCGGTCATCAAAGAGGTGTCCCGGGCGGGGGACGTCATCTTATTCGTGGACGAGATGCACACCATCATCGGCGCCGGCGCGGCGGAGGGGGCCATCGACGCGGCAAATATCCTGAAGCCCGCCCTGGGCCGGGGACTCATCCAGATGATCGGCGCCACCACCCTGGACGAGTATCGCACCCATGTGGAAAAGGACGCGGCCCTGGAGCGCAGGTTCCAGCCGGTGACGGTGCCGGAGCCCAGCCGGGAGGAGAGCGTGCGCATCCTGTCCGGGCTCCGGGACCGGTACGAGAGCCACCACGGCCTCATCATCACCGATGGGGCCATCCGGGCGGCGGTGGACCTGTCCGCCCGGTACATCCCGGACCGGTTTCTGCCGGACAAGGCCATCGATCTCATCGACGAGGCGGCCAGCCGGGTGCGCATGGCCGGGGCCAGGGTGCCCGAGGGGGTGCGGGCCGCCGAGGAGCGGGTGCAGAGCCTGCGGGCCATGAAGGAGCAGGCGGTGAAGGACCAGGACTTCGAGGGGGCCGCCTCACTCCGGGATCAGGAGCGGGAGCAGCGCCAGGCCCTGGACGTGGTGCGCAGCGCCTGGACTGCCCAGGCGGTCGGCGTGCGCCGGCAGGTGACGGCGGAGGACGTGGCGGCGGTGGTATCCGGCTGGACAGGGGTGCCCGTGGAGAGCATCACCCGGGAGGAGAGCGAGCGGCTCAGCCACCTGGAGGAGATCATACACCAGCGGCTGGTGGGCCAGGAGGAGGCGGTGTCCGCCGTGTGCCGGGCCATCCGCCTGGGCCGGGTGGGCCTCGCAGACCCGGGGCGGCCCGTGGGGAGCTTTCTCTTCCTGGGCCCCACGGGTGTGGGCAAGACGGAGCTGTGCCGGGCTCTCGCGGAAGCGGTATACGGGGACGAAAAGGCCGTCATCCGGGTGGATATGTCCGAGTATATGGAAAAGCACGCCGTCTCCCGGCTCATCGGCGCGCCCCCGGGATATGTGGGCCACGAGGAGGGCGGCTGGCTCACCGACCGGGTTCGGCGGCGGCCCTGGAGCGTGGTGCTCTTCGACGAGATGGAGAAGGCCCATGAGGACGTGTGGGGCCTGCTTTTGCAGATACTGGAGGACGGGTCTCTCACCGACTCTCACGGCCGGAAGGCGGACTTTAAAAATACCGTGGTGGTGATGACCTCCAACGTGGGGGCCCGGGCCATCGTGGGCGGCCGCCGGGGCATGGGCTTCTCCGGCCGGGAGGACTCGGCCCAGGTGCGGTACGAGGGGCTGCGGGAGCGTGTCATGGCTGAGGCCAAGCAGGTGTTCCGGCCGGAGCTTTTGAACCGGGTGGACGCCATCGTGGTGTTCCGCTCCCTGGATCGGGACCAGATACGGCGTATCGCCGCCGGCCTCATGGACAGGGTGGCGGCCAGGCTCGCGGACAAGGGCATCGCCCTGGAGGTGGCCCCCGAGGCCCTGGACGAGCTGGGGTCCCAGGGCTACGACGCTGACTATGGGGCCCGGCCCCTGCGCCGGTGTCTGCGCCGGGCGGTGGAGGACCCCCTGGCAGAGATGCTCCTTTCCGGGGAGCTGGCCGCCGGGGACAGGGCCCGCGTCGTCCTCCGGGCGGGGGCGATCCGGGTGGAAAAGGTTGACGAAACGGGGGGAGAATGATAAAATCCCCAATTAAAGGCCCCCTCAGACGAGGGGGCTGTCGGCGAAGCCGACTGGGGGAGGGAAAAGTATATCTCTCCCGACCTTTCGCCCTAACGGGCGAGCCACCTCCCTCGTCAGAGGGAGGCTTTGTCTGTCCTTTCAGCGGAGGTAAACAAAATGGAAATGGATCTGGAGAAATTCAAGGAACATGTGAATGCCCGGGAGGGGTATATGCGCCTCAACGGTATCGAGGTCACCAGGCTGGCCCCCGGCTTCTGCGAGGCCCGGGCGCCCATGGGCCCCGACAAGACCAACCCCCACGGCATGGCCCATGGCGGGTTCCTGTTCACGCTGTGCGACAGCGTCGCCGGCATCGCCGCCAGCACAGGCGGCCGGAACGTGGTAGGCCGCTCGGCGGACATCCACTACATACACCCCGGCGACGGGAAATACCTGACCGCCCGGGCCACAGTGGTCCACGAGGGGCTGCACATGGCCCTGGCCACTGTGGAGCTCTACAACGACCGGGAGCAGCTCATCGTCACCGCCCAGGTGGAGATGTTCTTCATCGGGAAGGTAGAGATGTGAGCTCCGTGCCCGGGTAATAGTGGGCCAGGATGTCCCGGTAGCTCCAGCCCATGGCGGCGTAGGCAGCGGCCCCGTACTGGCTCATGCCCACCCCGTGGCCGTAGCCGGCGACGG
The DNA here is from genome assembly GCA_947631675.1 of uncultured Oscillospiraceae bacterium. The sequence goes on along the minus strand of CANRMG010000003.1, from coordinate 4,896 downwards.
TGAAACGAAACCGCGCCCCGTCCCAGTCCGCCGTGAAGGCGGTGCTGCGAAGGCCGAGAGCGCTTCGCACCGTCTGGCCGGAAAAGACCGTGCCCCCCACGGCCAGACTGGCCACCCGGCCGGCCCCGTCCAGCCGGGGCTCGTCCAGCCACTCCGCCGGGTCCCCCGCGGGCGCGACGCCCAATGCCCCGGCCAGCTCCTCCGCCGTGAAACAGGCGGTGGTGACCAGGTCCGGCACGTCAGCGTCCCGCTCCGGGGTGGGCACGCTGACGAGATAGGGCTGGGCGGACCAGATGGCAGAGCTGGCCTCGGTGGTGCCCAGGGAGCTTGCGTGGAACACGGCCTGGATGGCCTGGCCCTCATAGGCGAGATACTGCCCGTCCGTCTCCTCCACGGCCGCCAGCACGGCGGCCATGTTTTTTTCGTAACCATCGCCCCACAGCCGGCGCAGGGACGCCTCGTCCCGCCAGGCCACGCAGCAGCCCCCGCCCAGGATGCAGATGTCGGCGTTTTCATGCCGCCGGGCGCTCATGGCATAGGTTCGGGCCGCCACGGCCTGGGCCTTCAGCGCCTCCGGCCCGAAGGACACGGGCATCTCCGCCGCCACGGCGTTGGGCAGCCACTGGGCCATGGTCATCTCCGCGGGGCCTGCCCCGGTCAGGACCGTGAGGCGCGCGGCGGCGTCCGCGCTGGGGGAGGGGTCCTCCGGGGCGGACAGGGCGAACAGCCGGGCCAGCCCTGCCACCAGGGCGCACCAGGCCAGAAATCGGGCGGCGTGCTTCATCCTCCATCGCTCCTTTCCTGCCCGCAGCCGTGACCGATACCTTGACGCGGCGGGCGGTTGGGTATATAATCGCCGGTGGAAAATACTATGGTTTCAAGAGGCGGCATATGCGAAGCGAAGCTTATAAATTATCGGGTTTCACGATCATCATAAGCGCTCTGGGCTTCCTGCTGCGGTGGCTGCAGGATATGCGCATCCAGAACGAGGAGACGGGCCTGGCCCCCAACGCCCCCATCACCTGGCTGGTGGCGGGGATCATGGTGGTGACGGCGGCGGCGCTGGCGGTGCTGGTATGGCGTCTGCGCCAGTTCGACGCGCCCGGCGCCCCCGGCGAGGCCCTGGCGGGCCACACTCCCTTTTACGGGGCGGTGAACCTGGTGCCGGCGGTGCTGCTGGCGGCGGCGGGCCTGCTGCGGCTGGTCCACCCCGGCGACGTGCTCTGGACCACCACCCACCGCATCTGCGGCGCGTTCACCCTTCTGGGCGCGCTGGGCGCGGGGGTGCTGGGCACCAATATGCGCAAGGAGGACGGCGCCTCCGCCTGCCGGAAGGGCCTGGGCATGATGATGGTGTTCGTGGTCTTCTGGCTGGTGACGGGCTACCGGGACGCGGCCGGCGACCCCATCGTATGGCGGTTCGTGGTGGGCATCCTGGCCCGGTGCGCGGCGCTGCTGGCCGTGTACTACACGGCGGGGTGGTTCTTCAACTCCCCCCATCCCTGGCTGGCCATATACACCTGCTGCCTGGGGGCGTTCATGTGCATCATGAGCGCCATCGACCAGGGCCCCATGGCCGACAGCGTCACCTATGCCGCCATGGCCATCCAGTTTTTGATCTGGGGCTTCACGGCGGTGGAGAACCTGGAGACGAAACCGCTGGAGCCGGTGGCAGGCCCCGGGGAAAAGTGAGATAAAACGGCGTCCGTATAGGGCGCCGTTTGTTTGAGACAAATAAAGGAGACAGGCAGATGTCAGGTAAGAGAAAGCTGGTGCTGGACCCGTCCTGGTGCAAGGGCTGCGGCATATGCGTGGCCTTCTGCCCCAAAAACGCCCTGGAGCTGGCGGGGGAGAAGGTCCGGCTGAAGGAGCCAAACGAGTGCGTGCTGTGCGGCCAGTGCGAGCAGCGCTGCCCGGATTACGCCGTGTGGCTGGAGGATCTGGAGGAATGAGCGGGATGAAAAAAGCCGTTTTGATGCAGGGCAACGAGGCCTGCGTGGAGGGCGCCATCGCCGCGGGCATGCGCTTTTACGCCGGCTACCCCATCACCCCCTCCACCGAGATCGCGGAGCAGTGCGCCGTGCGCCTGCCCCAGGTGGGGGGCAAATTCATCCAGATGGAGGACGAGCTGGCCAGTATGGCCGCCGTGCTGGGCGCATCGGTCACCGGTGTGAAGGCCATGACCGCCACCTCCGGGCCGGGCTTTTCCCTAAAGCAGGAGAACCTGGGGTACGGGTGCCTGGCGGAGATACCCTGCGTGGTGGTGGACGTGCAGCGCTCCGGCCCCTCCACGGGCCTTCCCACCAGCCCAGCTCAGGGGGACTATATGCAGGCCCGCTGGGGTACCCACGGGGACCATCCGGTCATCGCCCTGAGCCCCGCCTCCGTCCAGGAGACCTACAGGCTCATCATCCGGGCCTTCAATCTCTCGGAGAAGTACCGCACGCCGGTCATCTTCCTGATGGACGAGATCGTGGGCCATATGCGGGAGGGCGTGACCCTGCCCAGTCCCGACGAACTCATCATCAACAAGCGCCACATCTCCTACCGGGACGGAGCCAACAAGCAGTGCTACTACGTGCCTGAGGGCCAGTACGTGCCCGCCATGAAGCCCTTCGGCCAGGGCGAGCGCTACAACATCACGGGCCTGGCCCACGACGCCTCCGGCTTCCCCACGGGCAGCAACGCCGTGGCGGGGGCGCTGTACACCCGGCTCATGGAGAAGATAGACCACAACCTGGACGACATCATCCGGGTGGAGGAGTACATGCTGGACGACGCGGACACCGCCGTGGTCTGCTTCGGCGGCACCACCCGGGCCGTCATGAGCGCCATACTGGAGGCCCGGGCCGCCGGCATGAAGGTCGGCATGTTCCGGCCCATCACCGTCTGGCCCTTCCCGGAGGCACAGCTGCGGGCCCGCATCCACGGCCTGAAGCGCCTTCTGGTGGTGGAGCACAACTACGGCCAGATGCTTCTGGAGGTCCAGCGGGTGGCGGCGGAGCGGCTGCCGGTGGGATTTTTGGGCCGCTTTGACGGCACCGCCATCCCCCCGGCGGACATCCTTCAAAAGCTGCGGGAAATGGAGGGCTGAGCCATGCCGAGCGAACTCATACATAAATTTATGCGCATCGACCACCTGCCCCACATCTGGTGCGCCGGCTGCGGCAACGGCATCATCATGCGGGACGTGGCGGTGGCGCTGCAGGAGCTCATAGACGACCCGGAGGTGAACCTGAACCGGGGCAAGGTAGTGGTCGTATCCGGCATCGGCTGCTCCAGCCGGGCGGCGGGGTACATGGACTTCGACTCCATCCACACCACCCACGGCCGGGCCATCGCCTTCGCCACGGGTATCAAGCTGGCCCACCCGGAGCTGGAGGTCATCGTCCTCACCGGGGACGGGGACTGCTCCGCCATCGGCGGCAACCACCTCATCCACGCCGCCCGGCGTAATATCGGCCTCACGGTCGTCACCTTCAACAACGACATCTACGGCATGACCGGGGGCCAGTATTCCCCCACCACCCCCACCGGGGACACGGCCACTACCGCCCCCTACGGCAACATCGACCGGCCCTTCGATATCGCCCAGCTTGCCGCGGGCGCCGGGGCCACTTTCACCGCCCGGGGCTCGGCCTACCACGTGAAGGAGACCACCGAGCTCATCCGCCAGGGCATCATGCACAAGGGCTTCTCCCTCATCGACGTCTACTCCGTCTGCCCCACCTACTATGGCCGCAAGAACCACAAAGGCGGGGCCGTGGAGATGCTGCAGTGGCAGAAGGAGAACATGGTCCCCGCGGCCCGGTACTACGCCATGAGCGAGGAGGAGAAGAAGGGGAAGCTGCTGATCGGCACCCTGACCCACACCGATTTTCCCGAGTACACCGCCCAGTACGCCAAGCTCATCGAGCGGGCCCAGGCCCAGGCGGGAAAGTGAGGGTGCCCTATGCGATATGAGATGCGATTTTCCGGCTCCGGCGGCCAGGGCGTGATCCTGGCCAGCGTCATCGTGGCGGAGGCCGCGGTGGCGGCGGGGCTCCAGACCGTCCAGTCCCAGGCCTACGGCCCGGAGGCCCGGGGTGGCATGTGCCGGGCCGAGACCATCCTGAGCCGGGACCAGATATGGTACTCCAAGGTCACCAGTCCCAACTTCCTGCTGGCCCTGACCCAGCAGAGCCTGGACAAATACGCTGCCGGGCTGCCGGCGGGGGCCGTGGTCATGGCGGACAGCAGCCTCGCGATCCCGGCAGGGCTGGAGGAGGCACAGGTCCTGAGCCTGCCCATCCTGGACACGGCGAGAGATAAAGTCGGCAAGCTGATGACTGCCAACATCGTGGCGGTGGGGGCCATCAACAAGGCCCTGGGCCTGTTCGACGAGGACGCCCTTTACGAAGGCGTGCGCCGCCACATCCCGGCGGGCACCGAGGAGCTGAACTGGAAGGCCCTGGAGGCCGGCGCGGCCCTTGTGAGCGACGAGCAGGTCGCGGCCTTCCGCCAGAGCCTGGACTGAGGGGGACATATGGCAGAGCGCATACGCTGTAAAGCGGTATTGGATAAGGTGATGACTGCGGACCAGGCCGCCATGCTCATTGAGGACGGCATGACCGTGGCCGTCAGCGGCTTCACCCCCTCGGGAAACCCCAAGGCCGTGCCCCTGGCGTTGGCAGAGCAGGTCCGCTCAGGGCAAAGGAAAGTCCGGGTGAACCTCCTCTCCGGCGCCTCCACCGGCCCGGAGATAGACAACGCCTGGGCGGAGCTGGACATGATCGCCCGGCGGGCGCCCTACATCACCAGCACAGCCCTGCGCAAGGCGGTGAACGGGGGAAGCGAGCAGGGCGTGGCCTATCTGGACCAGCACCTGGGCATGACCGCCCAGAACGCCCGCTACGG
>CANRMG010000002.1 GCA_947631675.1 uncultured Oscillospiraceae bacterium | reverse complement strand
AATACCACGGCGGGGTCGAGGTCATGGAGGGCGGCCCCTTCGACATGGAGGTCGTCCTGGGCGACATCGACGACATGCCGATGCCCGTCCGGGCCCCGGTGACGATGGGCCGCAGCAGAGCGAACCTCTCCTGCAACGTCAGCCCTTCCAGTTCCTTCTCCAGGGCAAGCTGTTTCTTCACCGTGTCCCACACCGTCTCCGGCTGGCTCTGGAGCATCACCATGCCCCGGCTGCATATAGCCAGCTTTTCCACGTCCGCGCCCTTGAGCCGGGGCGGATAGGCAAGCTCGATGAGCTTCACCATGCTCTGGTGGGCCAGGGGCTTTCCAATCACGTCCCGGATGTTGTGGGCCATGCCGCACACCACCGGTTCGGCCATGTCCGGGTACAGGGTGTGCAGGGCCTTGGCCATGAAGGCGGAGGTGATGGTGGCGGGGCTGCCGTCCTGGGTGCGGGTATATTTCATAAAGGAGGTCTCCCCGATGCGGATGTGCCAGCAGTGCTGCTTCCCCACGGGGGCGTGGAACGCCCCGAATATCACGCTGGTCCGCTCATAGCTCACGCCCACCAGGTGGTAGTTGGACGCCGCCGTGTTGAGTCTCGCCGGCTCCGGCTCGATGGGGTTTTTCAGCGTCACCCGCACGCTGAAGGCGTTTGCGAAGTCCCGATCCGCCCCGTAAAACATGGCCAGGCTCACGGGCGCCAGTTTCGTTGTTCCCATATGCTCCTCCGTTCGATGGAATGATATATAGTTTGCGCCGGGCACAACATGATCCCGCCGCACTCAGCCACTTACATTTATAAGATAAAAGCGCCGCCACATTTTGTCAACGGGCTGTAGCATGAAATGCTCAAAATCACGCCCGAATCGCAGTTGCGGGAAGGTGTATGACTGCCCTCTGCTCACCATGGCAGAGGTCTGCTTATCAGACCGGGCGCGTCATTTATAACTTTGGGGCATAGCAGGCGCGGCCTGAATTTCATTAGATATTTGGCAGAAAATTGATATACTTGATATAAATCGTTTTTTCATGTCTCAGAAAGGAGACTCCATCGATGGATACGTACAAAAATGTGATCGTGGCAGGCGGCCCCGACGGCTGCGCGGCCGCCATCCACACCTTCGATCGGTGAGCGGCCCCGGAGAGGCGGTCTCCAGGCAGGAGCGGCTCTGGACCCGGTCTTTCATCGCGATCATCGGCTCCAATTTTTTCACAGCGGTAGTGTTCTACCTGTTGTCCACCACCATCGCCTCCTACATCATGGACCGGTTTTCCGTGGGGGAGAGCCTGGCGGGCCTGTGCGTGGGCAGTTACTCCATCGGCGCCATCGGCGCGCGGGTATTCGCCGGACGGTATATGGACGCCATCGGCCGCCGGCGGTTAGCCTATGTGACCACCGCCGCCTGTATCGGGCTGAACCTGGGATATATGATCGTGGGCAGCATCCCGGTGATGCTGCTGCTGCGGCTGGTCCACGGGTTCTGCTTCGGCGCGGCCAGCACGGTACTCAATACCATCGCCGTGGTGGATATGCCGGAGGCAAAGCGCGGAGAAGGCACCGCCTACCTGACTCTCAGCTCCACGGCGGCCACGGCCATCGGACCTTTTATCGGGATGCTGCTGACACAGCATATGCCCTACCGGGCGGTGCTGGTCTGCTGCGTAGTATGTGCCGTACTGGCCATGGCGGCGCTGGCGGCGGGCGGCATCCCCCGGGACGTGCGCCGGAGCCTTCCGCCCCGGAAAGGCGCTGACATCCGGGACTTCTTTGAGATGTCCACCTTCCCCATCGGCATGGTCATGTGCATCGCCGCCATCTGCTATGCGGCGGTGACCGCCTTCATCAGCGGCTATGCGGAGGAGACAGGGCTGTCGGCCCTGGCGCCCTACTATTTCACGGTCTACGCCGCGGCGCTGCTGGTGTCCCGGCCTCTGACGGGCCGGCTGCTGGACCGCCGCGGGGACAACATGGTCATCTATCCCGCGCTGGGGATATTCGTGGCGGCGTTTTTGCTGCTGTCCCTGGGCAGGAGCGCGGTGAGCTTTCTGGTCTCGGCGGTGTGCGTGGCTTTGGGCTATGGCACCATCCAGTCCGCGGGCCAGGCCATCGCTGTCAAATATGCCCCGCCGGAGCGCATCGGTCTGGCCACCTCCACGTTCTACCTGTTTCTGGACGTAGGCATCGGCGTGGGCCCGTTCCTCACAGGCGCCCTGGTCACGCCCCTTGGCTATGCCCGGGCCTACATGGCGCTCATCGTGCCCGTGCTGGCGGGCGTACTGATCTACCGGCAGTTCCATGCCCGCCGCATCGTCCGGCGGGAGGCGGCCGGGAATAGGAGATGATCTCATGGAGCTTTTCTGCGTCAAGCCGACCGTACATCTGTTCGACCGTTTCGTACAGTTCGCCCAGGCGTTCTCCCTGGGGCGGACAGACATGATCCTCACCGAGTCGGTGATCTATGAAAACTATATCCGGCAGGCCGCGCCGGACTGCTTCGTCCTGCTGAAGGACCGCTACGGCCCGGGGGAACCCCGGGAAGAGATGGTCGACTCCATCCTGCAGGACATGGCGGGCCGCGACATCCGGCGCGTCATCGCCGTAGGCGGAGGCAGCGTGATCGACATCGCCAAGGTCATCTGCGTCCATGACGCCTATCCCATCCGACGGGTGATGTGCCACGAGATCCCCATCGAATTGGACAAGACCCTCATCGTGCTGCCCACCACCTGCGGCACGGGCAGCGAGGTCACCTTCGGAGGCATCATCACCATGGCGGATACGGGTTTCAAGACCGCGATCATGGACCCGGTGCTGTCCTCGACCCACGCCGTGCTGGTGCCGGAGCTTCTTCAGGGTCTGCCCTACCCCGTGTTCGTCAACTGCTCTGTGGACGCTCTGGGCCATGCCATGGAGTCATATGTGTCCGCCACCCGGGGCAATGAGATGGCGCGCGCCGTGGGGGCCCGAGCCATCCGTCTGCTGACGGACGGCTACTGCCGTCTGGCCCTGGAGGGGCCGCAGGCCCAGCAGCATCTGCTGAAGAACTTTCTCACCGCCAGCTGCCTGGCGGGCATGGCGGTGAATAACGGCGGCGCCGGTCCCGTCCACGCCCTGGGCTACCCTCTGGAGGAGAAGTACAAGATGAGCCACGGCGAAAGCATCCGCCAGTTTTTGACGGAGGTCTTCTGCCATTATGAGCGCACAGCCCCCGGCCCGCTGCTGGCAGAGCTGGGTGAGCTGCTGGCTCCGGCCCTGGCCGGGGCAGGTGTGGAGGCCCCATCCCCCTTCCAGGGGCTGGATACGCTGCTGGAGCGGGTGCACCCGAGCCGGCCTCTGTCCGCCTGCGGCATGACGGAAGCGGATGTAGAGCCCTTCGTGGAGAACATCTTCCAGGCCAAACAGCGTCTGTTGGCCGCCGCATACAGCTCATTCACCCCCGCCGACGCCGCGGCCATCTACCGCCGCCGGCTGGTATGAGCATCGGTTATAGGCCCACATTCCAAGAATTGATTTGCCATTTTGCCCGGCTCTTGATAGATTTTTGAGTGGGACGGCGCGCCGGCGCCGGGCCCATCCATGCGGACCACGTTATACCTAATTATTTGAAGGAGGAGCCCTATGGAAGAGCGCGAAAAACCCTCTGTAGACCTGGTGTTCCAGGTGGCGCTGTGCGTCAACGACCTGGACGCGGTAATGGAAAACTGGAAGAAGATCTTCGCCCTGGACGAGAGCACCATCGTGCGCAAGTGCACCAAGGACGCCTATGAAAAGGACGGCTGGGACGGACTGAATTACAACGAGAAGCCCTGCCGGTTCTTCCACCGCTTCGCCCGCTTCAGCCTGGGCGGCATCGACCTGGAGATCATCGAGCCGCTGGACAAATCCCCCGGAAATCCCTACTCCGACTTCCTCATCGAGCACGGCAACGGCATCCACCACATCGGCGTGAAGATCGGCAACCAGCCCGCTCTGGCGCGGACCATGAAGGAGATGGGCATCCCCCGCTATAACTACGCCGAGATGGGCCCTGTGCTGGCCGACGGCAGCCGCAAGGGCTGTACTTTTTACGATCTGCGGGAGCTTTTGGGCGTGCTCATGGAGTGCGGCAGCGTGGTGGTAGGCCCCCTGGCCAACGACCCCCGTGCCGGAAATCCCAGCGATTTCGTCAGCGACTGAGCAGCCATCGATAGGTACGGAACATCAACGTATAATCTTTAGGAATGTAGAGAGATAACTTTTTGGGACTTGCAATTCCTATCGGTTCCGTTACAATAAAGCCACCAAAAATTTGAGTGTGCACATCGGCGTATTTGGTAAAGTTTTTAGCACACTACTACTTTAACGGAGGAATTACGCAATGAAGAAGATTCTCGCACTGGCTCTTGCCCTGGTCATGATCATGGGGCTGAGCGCTGTCGCTTTCGCCGACGGCGAGGCAGTGGAAGTCGAGCCCCTGACCATCAACATGTACAACGCTGTTGCCGGTCAGACCATCGACGGCACCCTGATCCCCAAGACCATCGAGCTGCTTGAGGAGTACTCCGGCGGCGCCATCACCGTGAACCTGATCCCCGCCGGCACCCTGGGCGCGGAGAAGGAAGCTGTTCAGCTGCTCCAGATGGGCGACATCGACATGCTCCCCCTGTCCATCGACGGCGTTGACTTCGGCACCCCCGACGTCAACATGAACTGGACCAGCCTGCCCTACCTGTTCACCAGCTTCGACGAGGTTGACGAGCACTACAACAACGGCTGGATGTTCCAGCGCCACAAGGAAGTTGCCGCTGAGTATGGCATCGACCTCATCGAGAATCTGGATAACGGCCTGAAGAGCCTGATCGGCACCGGTCCTGTCCCCACCTCTATCAAGGACCTGGCCGGCAAGATCGTCCGCACCCCCGACATCCCCTTCTTCCACTTCTACTATGAGAAGCTCGGTCTGACCACCGTCAGCGGCATCGATCAGTACACCGGCCTGCAGCAGGGCACCATGGACTGCATCACCAACAGCCCCTGGGCCATGAACGTGTTCCACCTGGAAGAGGTCGCCGACTGGATCTATCTGACCCAGGAGAGCTGGGGCACCATGTACTGGAGCGCCAACCTGGATTGGACCCAGAGCCTGACCGAGGCCCAGCGTGACGTGGTTTACCGCGCCGCCAAGGAGGCTGCCCTCCTGACCCGTGAGGAGATCCGCAAGGACTGCACCGACTTCCTGACCAAGGCCGAGGAAGCTGGCGTCACCATCGTCACTCCCGACGAGGAGAGCGTCGAGATCATGAAGGAAGCCGCTTATACCACTTGGTTCGAGTATGGCCCCGACTTCGACGAGGTCGCCATGGAGCGTCTGTACGAGGAGTATCTGCCTGAGGAGCTGCAGGATCAGGTCAAGTAACCTGCCCCCCTCTCGCGGTATATGACCATATAAGCATGACCGGCGGTATGGGGAGAGGAGATCTCCCCATACCGTTTCTTAAAAAGAAAGGTTTGTGTTCCCATGAACGAGAAACAATTCCCTAACAAGTTTGTGGAGGGCGTATACAAGACCAACCGGGTGCTGGGCAAGATAGAGTCTGTCATGTCTATCATCCTGCTGTGGGCGCTGATCGCCGTCTGCATGATCTTCATCTCCTGCCGCTTCATTTTCCACATCTCCACCCCCTGGGCCGACGAGCTGGCCCGCTACCTTCTGATCGCCCTGGCCTGGTTCGGCGGGTCCTACGCCGCCTCCGTGGGCGACCACCTGGAGATCGACATCATCAGCACCGTGCTGCACAAGATCACCAAGAAGGCCGACAAGATCCTGGACGTGCTGGATCGGGTTGGTCAGATCGCCGTGCTGGCCCTGATGATCTTCTTCACCTACTGGTATGTGATCTATATGCAGAAGGTGGGCAAGATCGGTGCCGTGTCCAACACCATGGGCATCAAGATGACCGTCCCCATGACCTTCTGCCTGGTCGGCTGCATCCTGATCACGCTGCACACCGTTTTCAACATCCTGCTGCCCCGCAAGTACTGGTACGGCGCGGACAAGGCGGCCAAATCTGACGCGGAAGCAGAACTGGAGGAATAAAAGATGCAAGTACTGATTTTGTTCCTGGCTGTTTTCCTTGGCGTGTCGCTGATCCTGCGCATCCCTGTTGCCTTTGGCATCGGCATCGGTGGCGCCGTCACCTTCATGGTCTACGGCTATTCCATGAACTCCTTCTCCCAGTCCGCCTTCTATGGACTGGACAACTTCTCCCTGCTGGCCATCCCCTTCTTCCTGTTTGCGGGCGCCATCATGGAGTACTCCGGCATCTCCAAGCGTATCTTTGACTTCATCGACTCCTTTGTGGGGCGTGTCCGGGCCAGCACCGGCACCGTGGCCGTGTTTGCCTGCGCCCTGTTCGGCGCCCTGACCGGCTCCACCCAGGCCACCATCGCCGCCATCGGCAAGATCGTGTTCCCGGAGATGGACCGCCGCGGCTATGAGCCTCCCTATCAGGCGGCTCTGATGGCTTCCGCCGGCTTCCTGGGCGTGCTGATCCCGCCCTCCATGACGGGCATCATCTACGCCACCGCCTCCGGCATCAGCATCGCCGACGCCTGGATGTGCACCCTGGTGCCCGGCATCATGCTGGCCTGCATGTTCAGCGTGGTCAACTACATCCATCGCCGCAAGGTGGAGACCAAGCCCACCGAGCCCTTCTCCATGGCTGAGTACGGCAAGCACATCGCCGTCAGCACCAAAAACGCCGTGTGGGCCCTGATGATGCCCGTCATCATCTTCGGCGGCATCTACGGCGGCGTGTTCACCGCCACCGAGGCCGGCGCCATTTCCGCCATGTACGGCCTGATCTACTACTTCATCAAGCGGATGAAGGACCCCACCTCCGTGTCCGGCAGCCTGAAGGACATGATGATGTTCACCATCAGCCTGACCGGCGTCATCCTGCTGATCATGTCCTTCGCCAACGTGGCCTGCAAGGCTATCGCCTTCTCCGGCGTGAGCCAGCAGCTGGTGACTCTGATCACGGAGCATGTGTCCTCCCCCATCGTCTTCCTGCTGATCGTGAACGTGCTGTTCATCATCTGCGGCATGTTCATCGACAGCAACGCCGCCATCCTGCTGTTCGTGCCTCTGCTGACCCCCATCGCGGATGCTTACGGCATCAACCAGGTCCAGATGGCCGGCATCATCCTGGTGAACCTGTGCGCGGGCGCTATCTCTCCCCCGTTCTGCGTCAACGTATTCGTTACCACCAAGCTGAAGAAGACCCAGTACGTACAGGTCGTTCACTACATCTGGCCCTTCCTGGGCTGCTGCGTGGCCGTGCTGCTGATGATGACCTTCATCCCGGGCCTGTCCACCTTCCTGCCCAACCTGCTGAAGTAAGAGCCAACATAACAAGGAGAGCCGATGTTACAGCACGTATCATCGGCTTTCTCCTTACTTAAGAGAGGTATGAGACGATGCAAATCTTTCAAGTGGTCTGTGTGGTGAGCGACCTGGAGCAGACCCTGGACAACTGGAAGCAGCTGGTGGAGTTCGACGAAAGCTCCATCAAGCGGGAGAGCCAGGACCCCGGCCGCCGGTGCTTTTACCGCGGCCAGGAGATCGACTGTCCCCTGCGCAGCGCCCGCTTCGATCTGGGCGGCGTGGACGTGAAGCTGGTCCAGCCGCTCAACGACGGCGGCGACCCCTACTCCGACTGTCTGCGGGAGAAGGGCCCGGGCTTCCACCATCTGGGGATATACGTCCCTGACCGCGCCGCGCGGGAAGCGGCCTGGCAGGCGCAGGGTATGCGCCCTGTGTACGAGGAAATGGGTCCGGACGGGCGCTGGGCCCTGTACGATTTCGACGGCGTCACGGGCATGCCCGCCGTGCTGCGGGACGCTATGACAGGGCCTCTTGGTCCCCGGGACAGCCGGGGAAAGCCCCTTTGAAGGAGGCGCCGGATGAACAGGTATCGATTTGCCGCCTGTGAGCAGAGCTTTCCGGTATGGGGCTCCTTTGCCATACAGATGGCCCATGAAGCGGGCTTCTCTGGCATCCAGATCACAGACGGCGGCGGCTATCTTCAGCCGCATCCGCTGAATAACGGTTTTGTGGAGTATGAGCGCCTGGGCCTGGACCTGCGGCGAAAAGACTCCTTCCCTCTGACCCACCGGATGGTCCAGGAGGACTATCTGGAGGCGGCGGAGAGATATGACGTGCAGATCATGGGCATCTATCTCTATCTTCTGGACCACCAGGGTTTCGTGAAGTTTTCCGACCGCACGCCCCAGGGCCAGCAGTGCCTGGAGACCATCAAAAACGCCATCGTCAGCGCCTCCCAGATGCACATCCCCTCCGTCACCATCCCCACCAACGGCATGTTCGGCGTGGCCCAGCACACCTATGCCTTCCAGAAGCTGGCGTATGCCGCCCGTCTGGGCCAGGAATACGGCGTGCAGGTGCTCACCACTACGGACACGGCCCTGGAGCGGCAGCGGGAGGTGGTGGACAAGCTGGACGGGCAGGTGACGCTGGAGTTTCCCACCATCGGCCCCATGATATACGCCAAGGGCAGCGCCCCCGAGATGATCCGCAGCCTGGGAGCCGAGCGCATAGGCTGTTTCCGGGTCAGCGACCTGGCGGCCAGCCCGGAGGGCTTCGTCACCAAGGAGGAGGGCATACCTGTGCTGCTCGGCCAGGGGGACGGCCTGTTCGGGCAATGCGCCGCCGCCATCCGGGACACAGGCTACGCCGGGTGGATCGTCTCTGCGACGCCCTACTACAGTCGGGCGCTGGCCACTGAACCGGGCCAGGACGTAGTGCCGCTGGCGGCCAAAGATCTTCAGACCCTGGAGCGTACATTCAACGGAGAGGGGGAACGGTAAGTGGGACGGTTCAAATTTGCGGCCTGTGAGTGGAGCTTCCCCTGCTGGGGCGCTCTGGCGGTAAAGATGGCCGCCCAGGCGGGCTTTGACGGCGTACAGCTGGGCGACGCGGGCGGCTCCATGCACAACTTCCCCCTGCGCAGCAAGCGCGTTCAGGAGCACTATCTGGAGGCCGGGGCCAAATACGGCGTCGAGTTTCCTCAGATCCACCTGTACACCCTGGGCCACCAGTGTTATTACCGCAGCCCTCTGGGCTCTGTCCAGTACCAGGAGTGCATGGACAGCATTCGCCACGCAGTCATCGCCGCCTCGGAGATGGGCGTGCCCAGTGTGATCATCGACGGCATGCGCATGAATGACCCGGCCAAGCGTGAGCGCGTGTTCCGGGCCGCGAAGTACGCCGTGGAGCTGGGGGATGAGTACGGTATCCAGATCGGTATGGAGACAGACATGACCCTGGCCGACCACATCACCTTCCTGGACGCCCTGGACGGCAAGCTGAAGCTGTGCTTTGACGCCCACAATCCGGTGATGTACGGCACAGGCTATCCCCCGGATATGATACGCACCCTGGGCAAGGACCGCCTGGAGCACCTGCACATCAAGGAATCCCAGGGCAACGAGGACGGCTTCATCACCGTTGAGACGCCCATCGTGCTTATGGGCCAGGGCATCACCTTCTTCCGGGAATCCGCTCAGGCGGTGAAGGATACGGGCTTTGCCGGATGGATCGTGTCGGAGAACTTCTACTTCCGGCCCAACATCCTGGAGCAGGGTTACGACTACGTGTCCGCCGCCCGGAAGGATGTGGAGAGCCTGCACACCGTCTACGGGACGGACTGAGGAAAGGAGTCAGGATATGGAAAAACTGAAGCTGGATCTGGTGTGCCAGGTGGCAGTGGCAGTGGAGGACCTGGAAAAGGGCCTGGAGGCTTTTCGCAGTCTGTTCGGCATCGACGAGAGCTCTCTGTCTTTCTCCGACTCCCGGGATGCGTTTCGGGAGAGGCGGCTGCAAAACGTGACCTATTACGGTCAGAAGGTGGAGAGCTTTGCCTATCAGCAGTACAACTTCTCCCTGGGCGGCATGGATATCGAGCTGTTCGCCCCTGTGGACCGGGAGGAGCACAATCCCATCTCCGACTTCCTCCGGGAGCACGGGCCCGGCATCCATCATGTGAACATCCGCCTTACAGACCGCCAGCAGGGTATGGATCTGCTGAAAAAGAAGCTGGACATCCAGCCCTATTACGATCTGGATCACCTGGGCCGCAACTGCGCCTATTTTGATTTGCGCCGGCAGCTGGGCATGATCATCGAGATCGGCAGCCGTGTGGTGGGCCCCCGGGCCTCCATGACGGAGGAAGAGATACAAAAACTGATCGCCTGGTAAAGGAGGCAAGATGATGAAAGCGATCGTCTATGAAAAGGGCGGCCGGGCCAACGCTGCCCTGAAGGAAGTTCCTGAGCCCCTGTGCGGGCCGGGCGAGGTGCTCATCCGGGTGTATGCCGCGTGCATCTGCAAGCCCGCCGATTTTGCCCACGACGGGGGCTATTCGGTGTTCGGCAAGTATCCCCTGATCCCCGGCCATGAGTTCGCCGGGGTGGTGGAAGCCGTGGGCAGCGGCGTCACCCGCTGCCAGGTGGGCCAGCGCGTGACCGCAGATCCCTATATCCCCTGCGGCAAGTGCTATTTCTGCGAACGGGGGGAGTATGTGCTGTGCGATCACGGCGTCTCCCTGGGACAGGCCCGAAACGGCGGCATGGCCCAGCTGGTGACCGCGCCGGAGGAACTGGTATACCCCATCCCGGACAATGTGTCCATGCGGGCCGCCGCTGTCACGGAACTGGTAGGCTGCGCATTCAACTGCGTGGAGCGCTGTGACTTCAAGTACACCTCCGACGTGCTTATCCTGGGCGGCGGCGCCAGCGGCGCCATCATCGCCCAGCTGGTGAAAAACTCCTCGGCCGGGTCCGTGACCGTCGTGGACATCGTCAAGAGCAAGCTGGACCGCCTGGCAGCGCTGGGCATCGGAACGGTCCTGGCGGACAAGGACGACCCCTCCGTCCACGAGGCGGTGCTGAAAGACCGCTTCCCCCATGGCTTTGATTACATCATCGACGCCATCTCCGACACGGACCTGGTGGAGCGGAGCTTTGATCTTCTGAAAAAGGGCGGCACCTTCGTCAACTACTCCTTCCAGAACAACGCCACCACCGCCAAAAAGGTGCGCATCGACTCCCGCATGTTCACCACCCGCCAGCTGAGCTACATCGGCACCACCTTCCAGCACGACCGTTTTGGCCAAGTGCTGAAGGCCATCTCCGAGGGCAAGGTGGACCCCATGCTCATCATCACGGACATCCTGCCCCTGGAGCGGTATTTCGACGGGGTGGACATGATGAAGAACGACCCGGATACCATCAAGGTCATGCTGGAGCCCAACGGATCCTCCGAGGGTATGTAACGAGAAAAAATACAGCGAAAAGCGGCGGCACGTGTCAGGCACGGGCCGCCGCACTGTTTTTTTCAGTCCTCAGGAGATAGGGGCGATCAGCTGGTCAGCGGGGGTGTTGGTGATGGTGTGGATATTGGATCTCACATAGCTGCAAAAACACTCCACGCTCCTGGGCTGGTAGGCATCCTTCTTGGTGATCATGGCGATGGAGCAGTAACGGATGGGAGCGTTGATCTTGAGGATGCTGACGTCCGGGAAGGAATAACGGTTGAAAATACACTTGGGCAGCATGGATATGCCGTAGTTGAGGCGCACCATCTGCAAAATAAACTCCCAATTGGCAGAGCGCATGACGATATGAGGCGAAAAGCCGGCGGTGTTGCAGGCAGCCTTAAACTCATGGTGCATGGCAAAATCCGCGTCGTGCAGGATGAAGGCCTGGCCAGCCAGGTCCTCGAGGTCGACGGCGGATTTATCCGCCAGAGGATGGGCTTTGTTCACCACGATGAAATTCTCATCCCGCTGGATGATAGTGGAGTTGAATTTCTCCTCCGGCACGGGGGCGATGCAGAAGCCCACATCCAGTGCGGAGGATTCAATGTCGTCCATGACCCGCTGCGTGCCCCGCTCAAAAGTGGTCAGATGGATGCCGGGGTGGATGCGGGAAAAGTCCACCAGCAGACGGCTGAGGAAGAAAGAACCCGCGACCACCGGGAAGCCCACGAATACCCGGCCCTGGTAGATGGTCTTTTCCAGCTTGGTGTGTTCGGTGATGCTGTCGTACTCGTTGATGACCCGCAGGGCTTTCTCGTAGAGCAGCTGACCCCGGTCCGTCAGCTTCTGCCGCTTCTGGAACGTGTAGAACAGCTCAAAGCCCACTTCCTCTTCGATTTTGCGTATGACCTTGCTGAGGGCAGGCTGGGAGATGTACAGCCGAGAGGCAGCCGTGGAGTAGTTTTCGTCCTTTGCCACCCGGACAAAGTATTTCAGCTCCCGAATATCCACACGCGCTCACCTCAAATCTTATATTTTGCACAAACCTGTCGAATTATGCGTTTTAATTATACCATAAAAAAACCAAAAAGAATCAGAACTGTTAGTTATAATTACTCATAACTAACAGTTCTGTGGGAGAGTTATGCGTTTGGTTATAGTCGTTATGCCTCGCCGAAGGCGGCTTTCAGGCTCTCCACGTCCTTCCGGGCGGAGGTGACGTAGTCCTGACCGTTTTCGTTGAAGTTGGGGCGGTTATAGAAGGTCTCAGAGATGATCCAGCCCTCATAGCCTATATCCTTGATAGCCTGAACGGCCTCCTGGAAGTAGGTGGTGCCCTCGCCCAGCAGGACGATGGGAGCGGTCTCCTTGGTGATGAAGCCCTCCGCGTCGGCCCGGGACTCCTTCATGTGGAAGTGATCGATCCGATCCTTGCCCAGGGCCCGGATCATATCGGGGGGATAGCCGGTGCCGTACATGACGGGGTTATGTGTGTCGAAGCACAGCTTCAGCTTGCCGTCGAACTGGTCCAGGAACTTGAAGTGATCCTCCAGGCGGATGTCGGTCTCCATGGCGATCTGCACGCCGTAGTCCTCCGCCACGGCCACGGCGTACTTGTACATATCGTACACGTGCCTGTACTGGGCCGCGCCGTACATCCGCATCCCCTCGATCATCACGGTGGGGATGTGCATCTCGGAGGCGGCGATGACGCCCTTTTTGATGCTCTCCATGCACTCCTTGCCCTCGGGGGAGCTCTGGCTGTAACGGATGAAATTCTGGCGGACGAGGGTGTATAGGTGGATGGACTGCAGCTCGATGCCGTACTTGGCGGAGGCCTCCAGGTAGCTGTCCTGGACACGCTTGTTGTTCAAGGGGAAAGAGTTGGCGGAGCCGCCCGCGTCGGCCAGCTGCATACCGGTGAAGCCCGCCTCATGGGCCATCTGCAGAGCCAGGGGGCCCCAGCAGGGGAAGCTGAACTCACACACGCCGAATTTGAATCTGGACATACCGGTCTCCTTTCTCAGCCGTTGGGGAAGATGATGGGACGGATGGCCCGCCGGTCGGCGGCCGCCTGCAGGGCCTCCTCCAGCTGATCCAGACGGTAGGTCTGTCCGGCAAAGGCGTCAAAGGGATACTTGTGCTGGAACTTGTCCAGGAACAGCAGGGACTTGTGCAGGTATTCCGGGTCATAGCGCACCACGCCGTACACCGTCAGACCCTTGCGGGTGATGTAGCCGGGGCAGACGCTGGTGCTGCCGGTGAAGGTGTTGATGCCGATGACGATATAGCGGCCCATGGGAGCCAGGTGCCGGATGCCCTCGTCGAATACGGGCGGGATGCCCGTGGCCTCCAGGGCCACGTCCGGGCCCTTGCCGTCCGTGAGCTCCTGGACGGCGGCGATGCGCTCCTCCACGGTGGGATACACGTTCATGTCCACCACGTCGTCGGCGCCAAAGCGCTTGGCCATCTCCAGGCGTTCAGGCACGCCGTCGATGACGATGACATGGGCGCCCTTCTCCTTGGCGATGGCGGCGGCGTACAGGCCCAGCGCGCCCGCGCCCTGGAGCAGCAGGTGTTCGCCCGCCTGGACATTGGCGGTCTCCAGGCCGAAATAGACCTGGGAGAAGGCGCAGTTGGCGCCCGCGACCAACTCGTTGGACAGCGTATCAGGCACCTTGTAGAAATACTGCTTGGGATGCAGGTAATAGTGGGTGCCGAAGGAGCCGGAGAAATAAGGGAAGGCCTCGGGGGGCAGGCCCAGATGGATATAGGCGTTCTCGCACAGGTTCCGGCGTCCCGCCTTGCAGGCCTTGCACTCGCCGCAGGTGATGTAATAGGCGGCCACCACCCGGTCGCCCTCCTTGACGGGCTGGCCGGCATAGTCGGTGGTGACGCCCTCGCCCAGCTTTTCCAGTACGCCCACGAACTCGTGGCCCTGGCAGGAGCGCCCGGCGCCCACGCCCACGGAGGAGCCTCCCTTCCAGTTCTTCACGTCGGAGCTGCAGATGTTGGTGGTCAGCACCCGCACCAGCGCGGCGCCCTTCTCCACCTCGGGCAGTTCATGCTCCACAAAGCCGAACTTCCCGTTTTCCAAATAGGCGATCTTACCTTTCATAGTCATATCCTTTCCGGGGCGGAGACATTATGGCTCCGCCCCCAAAGCATGGTGCTCAGCGGCGCTGCATAGAGGCGTTCTGGGTGAAGCTCATGGCGCGGGTGCCGCTGTAGCCGCCGTCCACAGCCAGGACCTGAGCAGAGATCTGACGGGCGTTCTCCGTGCAGAAGAACAGGCAGGCGTTGGCGATGTCCTGGGCCACGGTGATGCGATGAGTGGGAGTGATGGGCAGGAAGTTCTCGTCCACCTCCTTGGGCACATGGGGGTTGTTATTGGTGCGGGTGAAGCCGGGGGCCACGCAGTTGACGGTGATGCCCTGCTCGCCCACCTCCAGGGCCATGGCCTTGGAGAAGGCGATGATGCCGGCCTTGGTGGCGGCGTAGATGGAGGAATTGCGCTCGCCCTGGAAGGCGGCGGTGGAGGAGATGTTCACGATGCGCCCGCCATGGCCCTGGGCGATCATCTGCCTGGCGGCCAGCTGGGACATAAAGTAGGTAGCCTTCAGGTTCAGGTTGATAGAGCGGTCAAAGGCGGCCTCATCGGTCTCTATCTGGGCCATCTTGCAGCCCCACCCGGCATTGTTCACCAGGAAGTCCACCTGGCCGAAGGCCTCCAGGGCCTTGTCGAAGACCATCTGGCGGTCAGCGGCAGAGGTCAGGTCGGCGGTGACGGAGATGGCTTTGCCGCCCTGATCCAGGATCTCCTGCATCGTGGCGCCGCCCGCCTTGGCGTCGGTGCCCACGATGACCACGCTGGCGCCCGCCCGGGCAAAGGTGGTGGAAAGGGCATAGCCGATGCCCTTGGTGCCGCCGGCGATGACGGCCACTTTTCCGGTCAGTTCACTCATGATAAATGCTCCTTTGTATCAAATGATTTTTTGTTCTTCTTTTCGTGTCCGGCGCTCAGGGCCGGGGGTGGTCCTTATAGTAGGCCTCCGCCATGGGGCCGACCACCATCTCGCCGATCTCAGCAATGAAGCCGAACTGCTCGCGCATGTCGTAGAAGGAGAAGCCCTTGCCGCGCATTTTGCCGCTGTGCAGCTCAGGGATGCCCAGCTCGGCCATGTTCTGCACCAGCACATCCTTATCCTCGAACTTGATGTTGACGTGGTGGATGCCCTCGCCGTGCTCGTTGAGCCAGTCGGAGAAGGGGTCGCCGCCTTCCTGGTTCAGCGGCTGGACGTACTCGAAGTCCACGCCGCCAAAGCTCAGGCGGATGGTCTTGATGTAAAACTCCGCGGGCTTGCCCATGACAAGGCAGTCCGTGTAGATCCCCTGCTCTGTCATATCCTTGGTGCTCTTGACGGTGATGGAGCTCTCGTCGAAGTCGAACCACTTTTTCAGCGCGGCCACCTTTGCCTCGGCGTCCCGCACCACCATGGCCACCTGGAATACGGCCTCTGGCTTGGCTTTTTTCATGTACTGTCCCTCCTGCATGGTGAGATATGGTGTATGTTATGTGATAAAAGTATAGCGCCAAAAGGGGGCCAATGTATAATAGCTCTCTTTTCTCTTCTCACATTCCTGTTGGTTATAAGTCCTGCTTTTTACCCGGCCGCTCCATAAAGCCCACATATAATTCTTGGGAATATGCCGCTATGAAACCTATCTATTTGAAAAAAAACAAAAGAACGAATATCATGATTTTGAAATTTTATAAGCATACCACAGCTTTCAAAAACAATAGGAGGAACAATGAATGGCAGACCGTGGATTGCTGTTGGAATTCTATGAGAACATGTACAAGAGCCGCCGCTTTGACGAGCTGCTCTGGGATGCCTATGTGAGCGGAAAGCCTCTGGGCATGACCCACCTGGGCATCGGCGAGGAGGCCGTCGGCACGGCCACCATGAAGGCCTTCGGCCCGGACGACATCGTCTGCCCCCATCACCGGGCCCACGCCCATCTGCTGATGCGCGGGTGCGACCTGAAGAAGATGCTGTCGGAGACGCTGCTGCGCCAGACCGGCACCTGCATGGGCAAGGCCGGCGAAGCCCATTTCATGGACCTGAGCAAGAACTGCTACGTGCTGGGCGGCACCCTGGGCCCCTGCTACACCGTGCCTCTGGGCTTCGCCTACCACCTCAAGCATGAGGGCAAGGGCAACATCGTCGTAGCGTACAGCGGCGACGGCTGCACCAACGAGGGCCCTTTCTTTGAGGCGCTGAACATGGCCAAGGCCTTCAACCTGCCCATACTTACCATCATCCAGAACAACTTCTTCGCCATCTCCGAGGACTTTCGGAAGATGACGGGCCTGCAGCAGCTGAGCACCCGCGCCGCCGGCTTCGAGATCCCCGGCGTGACCATCGAAAACGGCAACGACGTGGAGGCGGTCTACAACGCCACGGTAGAGGCCGCCGATTATGTCCGCAGCGGCAAGGGCCCCATGATCCTGGAGGTCAAGACCTGGCGGCACATGGGCCACGGCCCCAACGAATCCGGCACCAAGTACAAGGACCCCAAGGAACAGGCCATGTGGCTGGAGCGGGAGCCCATCAAGATGCTGGCGGAAAAGCTCAAGGGCCAGTATGGCGCCACCGACGAGGAACTGAAGGCCATCGAGGACCGGGTGGAGCAGGAGCTGGCGGACGCTTGGGCTTACGCAGAGGCGGCCCCCTATGCGCCGCCCGAGGTGGCCATGATGCACATCTACGCAGGTCAGTGAGGAAGGGAGGCACAGCATAATGGAAACCAAGACTATGACTTATATGCAGGCCCTGCGCCTGGCGATGGACGAGGAAATGGCCCGGGACGAGAAGGTCATCCTGGCCGGCCAGGATGTGGGCATCCTGGGCGGCGCTTACGGCGTCACCGGCGACCTGTACCACAAGTATGGCCCCGACCGCATCATAGACTGCCCCCTGGCTGAGAACGCCATCGTGGGCCTGGGCATCGGCGCAGCCATGTATGGCTGGCGGCCCATCATCGAGATCATGAAGATGGACTTCAGCATGGTCTGCGTGGACCCCATCTGCAACCACATGGCCAAGTACCGCTATATGTCCGGCGGCCAGGTGAAGAACATGCCCTGCGTGGTCCGTACCACCGTGGGCGGCGGCACCCGCAGCGGCCCCCATCACAGCCAGTCCCTGTTCCACCTGTTCGCGGGCTTCCCCGGACTGAAGGTGGTCTGCGCCTCCACGCCGGAGGACGCCAAGGGCCTGCTGAAATCCGCCATCCGTGACGACGACCCGGTGTTCTTCTGCGAGCTGTCCGCCGCCTACCGCATGAAGGGCGAGGTGCCCACCGATCCGGACTTCCTGGTCCCCATCGGCAAGAGCCGCCTGGTCTGCGAGGGCGACGCCATCACCGTGACGGGCATCGGCACCTCCATCCTGAAGGCCACCAAGGCCGCCGAGATGCTGCGGGAAGAGGGCATCAACATCGAGCTGATCGACCTGCGCAGCCTGCGTCCGCTGGACATCGATCCGGTGGTGGAGTCCGTCAAGAAGACCGGCCGGCTCCTGGTGGTGGACGATTACACCGAGACCTTCGGCATCACCGGCGAGATCGCCTTCCAGGTGAGCCAGAAGGCTTACGGCTACCTGAAGCAGCCCGTGGCCCGCTGCACGCTGCCCGACACCATCATCCCCGCCGGTCCCGTGATGGAGGACTGGGTGATGCTCTCCCCCCAGCGCATCGCGGACACCGTCAAGAAGTGCATCCAGGCCTGAGACGCCTTTCCGTGCAAGGCCTGCGGCAATCAGCGTATTTCCTATCCCTTAAAACAAAATCAATTAAATTAATAATTGCGAGGTATAAAATCATGGCAAGAGTGATCCCTATGCCCAAGATGGGCGAAGCGATGGAGGAAGGCCAGATCATCTCCTGGATGGCCAACGAAGGCGACCATGTGGAGAAGGGCGAGCCCATCTTTGAAGTGATGACCGACAAGACCACCATGGAGTTCCCCTGCCCCCAGAGCGGCACGCTGCTGAAGATCCTGGTGGAGACCGAAGAGGACTATCCCTGCGGCACCCCCGTGTGCATCATCGGCGAGCCCGGCGAGGACATCTCCGGTCTGGTCTGAGACGATGATCGAAGTCGAAAAAAACATCCCCTACAAGGGGATCCGTAAGATGATCGGCAAGCGGATGGAGGTCAGCGGCTCCTACCCCATGACCTACCAGGGCATGTATGTGGACGTGACCGATATGCTGGCCCTGCGCAAGCAGGTCAACGCGGAGCGCGGCGTCAAGCTGACGGTCAACGATTTCATCGTGAAGGCCGCCAGCATCGCCCTGCAGCGCACGCCTATCATGAACTCCGCATTCAACGAGGACATGACCCAGATCCAGGTCTACAAGAACTGCAACATCAGCGTCATGGTGGCCTCCAAGGTGGGCCTGGTGGCGCCGGTGCTGAAGCAGTCGGAGAGCAAGAGCATTTTCGAGCTGTCCGAGCAGATGCAGGCCCTGATCGAAAAAGCCAACAGCGGCAAGCTCATGCCCGACGATTACTCTGAAGGCACCTTCGGTATCACCAACCTGGGCAAGCTCAACTCCCATGACTCTGTGCCCCTTCCCCAGCCTCCCCAGCCGGCCATCATGGCCGCCTGCACGGCCCGGAAGATGCCTGTGGTCATCGAGAGAGACGGCCAGGACGAGATCGCTGTGCGCACCATGATGAAGCTGGTCATCGGCGGCGATCACCGTATCCTGGACGGCGAGCCCCTGGCGGCCTTCCTCAACGATATGAAGGCCCTGCTGGAGGCCCCCGAACAGCTGATCCAATAATACAGACCATGCATATGACCTCCGGACCAAACTGATCCGGAGGTCATCCGCAGTAAAAGGAGCGTAACGATGAAGCTTTATGTACTGGACCTGGGCAAGATCGTCATGGTGGCGGACAACCCGGTGACCACAGAGGGCGCCGGCGGCGCGGAGCCCCCTGCCATCCCCATCCATGCCTTCCTGCTGGATACCCCGGAGGGAAAGATCCTGTTCGACACGGGGTGCGCCCCGGACGGTATGGAGGGTGCGTGGCCGGCGGAAATGTGCAAAAATCCCTTCATCCCCGGGCCGGATGGCAGCCTGGTGCGCCGTCTGGAGCAGATCGGCACAGACCCGGCGGAGATACGCTGGGTGGTGGCCTCTCACCTGCATCTGGACCACGCCGGGGGCCTGCACTTTTTCCCCAATGCGGAGGTGCTCGTCCAGAAGGACGAACTGGAGCGGGTGATGGCGGACTACAAAAACGGGACGCTGGGCATCTTCCATCAGCTGTGCGACATCCATAACTGGGAAAAGGCGGCTGTCCGCTGGCGCCCGGTGGAAGAAAAGGAGCTGACCCTGTGCCCGGGTGTGACCGTGCTGGATCTGGGTCCCGGCCACTCCTACGGGATGCTGGGCATGCTGGTGGAGCTGGAATGCGGGAATTTCCTGCTGGTGGCCGATGCGGTCTACTCCCGCGCCCACTACGGTCCCCCCGCTCAGCTGGCCGGCGTGGTCCAGGACGAGGAGGGCTATTTCAGGACCATCGAGTATATCCGCTCCTACGCCGCTGCCCACGATGCCACCGTGCTCTACGGCCACGATATGCCCCAGTTCAAGAGTCTTGTCAAGTCCACCGAAGGCTTTTACAGCTAAAAAGAGATCGATAGAGCAGTTTTTTCCCGATTTGCCTTAACATTATTTTCAAGTCTACAGGCACAAAAAGAAGGTAACCATGCTGTCAGATACAAAGAATCTGTTCAGCTTGGTTACCTTTATTCGTTTATTATACCATTGTCAGCATGTC
This sequence comes from uncultured Oscillospiraceae bacterium, assembly GCA_947631675.1. Next base: position 7,695 of record CANRMG010000002.1, on the reverse strand, counting down.
AGCGTAACCCGTCTGGGTCAGAATGTCCCGGATGGCCTCGTTGGCCCCGGACACGGACGCATGGCCCGGCTGTACCGCCTTTATCATCATCAGCAGCACCCGCAGCCCCGCCGAGGAGATGTAGGCCAGCTCCGACATGTCCACATGCACGTCGGTCAGGTCCATTGCCTTGGCTGCCTTCTCATAGGCGGCCAGAAATTCCGGCGCGGTGAGGGAGTCCACGCGGCCCCGCAGGGCCACGTCCATGACCCCGCCCCGGGCCTTGATGGAAACGCCGAAGCCGTCACCGCCCCCGTCGGTCATATGCAGCAGCGTGGCTCTGTCCGGGGTGATTGTCCACAGGTTGATGCGCTCCATAGCCTGACGGGCCAGCTCCGTCTTTTCCGGCGACAGACTCCCCAGCTTCGGCATCCGCGCCGCCACGGGCATCAGCTCCGCTTTTAGACCGTGGGCGCGGAGAAGATCCTTCTCTGCGACCTCGGCCTGCTCCGGACGGTAGCTCATGGCCTTGCTGAAATCCACATCTGCCTCGCCGCCGAAGGTGTTCATGGATGCGCCCAGCGCGGATCGGCCCTTGTCCCCCGCCATAGCTTTGAGGACCGTGCCTAGGTCGGCGCCGCCGTCCAGGGCCTCCATCGCCGATTTGGCAGCGGCCGGCGTGGCCGGCCTGGGTCAGATGCAGCAGCGTAGCCTTAGCTGTATTGAAAACGGGATTGGTCCTCTCCCGCAGCTCCTGTACGCTATCCACGGCGTTCAGTCCCCTTTCTTTCGCCCGGTTTCGCATTGCTATAATGCAGTCAGAATCTTACCATGCTGTCCTCACCCTGTCAATGATGCAAAAGAGCCGGGGCGAGTTGATCACCCCTGGCTTTTGTTAGCATCCAGTTAGCATTTTAGTTAGCATTTTTGGAGTAAAACTTTGCAAGAGTCTGTTTTTATTATCAACAGCTTGGCAATTCACCGAACCAGCAAAGCCTTGAAAACAAAGGAAAAATCCCGGAAACCTTGTGAATCAAGGCTTCCGGGATTGGTGCGCGAGGCGGGAGTTGAACCCGCACGTCCGGAGTGGACACTAGAACCTGAATCTAGCGAGTCTGCCAATTCCACCACTCGCGCATATGTCTGGGCGCTCTCTCGAGCGCCCAGTTATAATATCATCAATTCATCCGATTGTCAATCGCAAATTTGCGATTTTTGCGATTTTTCAGCCTACCCAGGCCTCCAGATCGGCCAAGCAGTCCTTCAGAGCCTGGGGCAGCTTGTCGCCGAACTTGGCGTAGTGGGTCTTGATGTCCTCCACCTCGCCCTTCCAGTCGGCCGGGTCCACGGTCAGCAGGGCCTTCAGGGTCTCGGGGGACACCTCGTCCTCCAGGCCGGTCAGGTCGATGTCCTCCGGCCGGGGCAGGTAGCCCAGCGCCGTCTCCTGGGCGCCGGCAGTGCCGTTGCAGCGGCCCAGTATCCACTCCAGGGCCCGCAGGTTCTCGCCAAAGCCGGGCCACATGAAGTTGCCGGCGTCGTCCATGCGGAACCAGTTGACGTTGAAAATCTTGGGCGGGTTGGTGAGCTTCGCCTCCATATCCAGCCAGTGCTGCCAGTAGTCCGCCATATGGTAGCCGCAGAAGGGCAGCATGGCCATGGGGTCACGGCGCAGCTCGCCCACCTGGCCCTCGGCGGCGGCGGTCTTCTCCGAGCCCATGACGGAGCCGGTGAACACGCCGTGGGCCCAGCTCTTGCTCTGGTACACCAAGGGCACGGTCTTGGCCCGGCGGCCGCCAAAGATGATGGCGGAGATGGGCACGCCCTGAGGATCGTCGAACTTGGGGCTGACGCAGGGGCAGTTCTTGGCCGGGGCGGTGAAGCGGGAGTTGGGGTGCGCGCCCTTCACGCCGCTGGCGGGGTCCCAGGGGTTGCCCTTCCAGTCCAAGGCGTCCGTGGGCGGGTTCTTGTCCATGCCCTCCCACCAGACGGTGCCGTCGGGCTTGAGGACGACGTTCGTAAAGATGGTGTTCTTCTTGGTGCTCTCCAGGGCGTTGGGATTGGACTTCATGCTGGTGCCGGGGGCCACGCCGAAGAAGCCGTTCTCCGGGTTCACGGCCCACAGCCGCCCATCCGGGCCGGGCCGGAGCCAGGCGATGTCGTCGCCCACGGTCCAGCACTTCCAGCCCTTCTTCCGGTAGCTCTCCGGCGGGATGAGCATGGCCAGGTTCGTCTTGCCGCAGGCGGAGGGGAAGGCGGCGCAGACGTAGGTGATCTCCCCCTTGGGATCCTCGATGCCCAGGATGAGCATGTGCTCGGCCAGCCACCCCTCATCCCGGCCCAAGTTGGAGGCAATGCGAAGGGCGAAGCACTTCTTGCCCTGCAGGGCATTGCCGCCGTAGGCGGAGTTCACGGTCATGATGTAGTTTTCCTGGGGGAAGTGGGCGATGTAGCGGTTCTCCGGGTCCATATCCGCGGAGGCGTGCAGGCCCTTGATGAAGTCGGGGCTGTCGCCCAGGTGGTCATAGACCTCCCTGCCCATGCGGGTCATGATGGCCATGTTCAGCACCACATAGATGCTGTCGGTCAGCTCGAAGCCGTACTTGGCAAAGGGGGAGCCCATCACGGACATGGAATAGGGCACCACGTACATCTTCCGGCCAGCCATGGAGCCCTTGTAGATCTTGCGCAGCTTCTCCTTCATCTCGTCGGGGGCCATCCAGTTGTTGGTGGGGCCGGCATCCTCCTGCTTTTCGCAGCAGATGAAGGTACGGCCCTCCACACGGGCCACGTCGTTGGGATTGCTGCGGTGATAGTAGCAGCCGGGCAGCTCCTTCTCGTTGAGTTTGATGAGGATGCCCTCTTCCACGGCCTGCTTCCGCAGGGCCTCCAGCTCGTCCTCGCTGCCGGTGAGCCACACTACCTCGTCCGGCTTGCACAGCTCAGCGCACCGCTGCACCCAGTCCAGTACATACTTGTTGGTCGTCAATGCCATTGGTCTATCCTCCTAGCTTATTATATCCTCATATTACATCCTATGGATGGTCTATCGCATTTGTCAGCACGGCGAACTGCTCCAAACTCAGCGCCTCGCCGCGGATATTGCCGTCCAGGCCGCAGGCGGCGAGAGCCGCGGCGGCCCGCTCCCGGCCGCACAGGCCGTCCAGGGCGTTCACAAGGGTCTTGCGGCGCATGTTGAAGGCCGCCCGGACGACCCTGAAAAAGGCCGCCTCGTCCACTTCCGCCGGGGGCGTCTTTCGCATGGTGAGCTTTACCACGGCGCTGTGCACCTTCGGCCGGGGCATGAAACACTCGGGCCCCACATCGAAGAGCATCTCCGGCTCCGCGTACCACTGTGTCAGCAGGGAGAACGCGCCGTACTCGCCGTTCCCCGCCCCGGCGCACATCCGCCGGGCCACCTCCCGCTGCACCATGACGATCATGCCCTCAAAGCACCGGGCCTGATACAGCTTCGTCAGCACCGGCGTGGTGATGCTGTAGGGGAGATTTGCGCACACCGTATTGCGCAGGCCCGGAAGCATCTGGCCCACGTCCGCGGCCAGGTCCCGGCCCATCACGTCGGCAAACAGGACCTCCACGTTGTCCAGGCCCCGCAGCGTCATGCCCAGCACGGGCCGCAGCGCCTCGTCCACCTCGTAGGCCAGCACCCTTCCCGCCCGGGCGGCAAGCTGTTCGGTCAGGCACCCCACCCCAGGGCCGATCTCCACCACCCCGTCATCCGGGCCCAGGTCCGCCTCGTCGGCGATGCGCCGGGGCACCCAGGCGGCGGTGAGAAAATTCTGGCCCTTGGCCTTGGAAAAGCGGAAGCCCGCCTCCCCCAGCAGGGCCCGCATCTCGTTATAGTTACAAAGATCCATCGCTTATGTGAGCAGCAGCCAGCACACGAAGGGGATGGTGATCACGCTCAGCACCGTAGTGAGGAACACGGCCCGGGTGGCGGTCTTTTCGTCGCCGCCGTACTGCATGGACAGCATCACCGAGATGGCGGCGCAGGGCGTCGCGCCCACCACCGTCACCACGCCCAGCATCAGGGGGTCGCTTATAAACGTCCGTATCACCGCCCACAGCAGCACCGGCGCCACCAGCAGCCTGGCCGGGGCGAAGAGATATATCCTCCAGTCCGTGAACACGTTTTTCAGCTTCTGCTCGCCCAGAGACGCGCCCACGATGACCATGGACAGGGGCAGGATCATGTTCCCGAAATAGCTCGTGGCGTCCTTCAAAGGCGTGGGCCAGGGCACCGGCAGAAAGACCATGACCGCCGCCAGGATGGAGCTTATGAGCACGGGGCTGATCATCTTGTGCCAGTCGAATTTCTCCTCCGTGCCGCCCACCAGCCGGATGCCGACGGTGAAGGCCAGCAGATTGAAGGGGATGGTCAGCAGCGCGGAATAGAAAACCGCCTCGCTGCCGAACATGGCCCCCGTCAGGGGCATGCCCATGAAACCCACATTGCCGAAGATGGTCAGCACGCTGTAAAGCCCCCGGTCGTTCCGTGGCAGGCGCAGTATCTTTGGCACCAGAAAGCCCAGCACCAGCAGCAGCGCGTACATCACCACGCCGATGCCCAGCACGGTCAGCACCGTGCTCACCTCCATGCCCGGCTCCATGTTCATGGCGCTGGCCAGGATGGTGGCGCACTGGGGCACCGCCATGGCGAACCGGTTCAGCCGCCGGTTGGTCTCCGGGTCCACTACGCCCAGCTTCGCCAGCACCACGCCCACTATGAGCATCAGCAGCATCGTGATCATTAAATTGATAAGCAGCGTCATATCCATGGGAAAATATTAGCACTCGCCGCCGCCAAAAGCAACCGGAAAAACCTCCAAAATCACCGCCGGTCCCCTGTTCTTATCGCCGTCATCCTGACAGCGCCGGGCCGGAAAAATACCTGCCGCCTCCTGTTGACAAAGCAGAATGACAAGAGTATAATGCAGAATGACAAGTATATTTGTCATTAAGACAAGGATACCTGTCATTCGGAGGTGTATCATGATCCTGTGCAACCGATTGAAGGAGCGCCGGGCCGCCCTGAACGTGAACCAGCAGGAGATGGGCCGGCTGTGCGGCGTATCCCGGCAGACCATCAGCCTCATCGAGCGGGGGGACTATTCCCCCTCGGTCACCCTGGCCCTGACCATCGCCCGGGTGTGCGGCGTGGCGGTGGAGGAAGTTTTCTACCTGAAGGAGGAAGAGGAACATGGATAACAGCGAGATCAAAAAGGCCAACCGGAAGGCCTTGCCCAAGTTTTTGCTGGTGCTGGTCATCGGGGCCGCCGCAGGCGGCGTGTTGGGCTATCTCTCGGTCCGGTACGGCCTGGATGGGCTGTCTGCCCCAATAAAGGCCGCCGGGGCGGTGTTCGGCGGCTGGGTGGCCCCCTGGCTGCTGGTGGTCATGGCGGTGATGATACCGGCCATTGCTCTGCCTCTCTATAGGAATGCAAAGAAAATGCTGGCAGGCTGGGACGGAGAGGATGAGGATGTGTCCGACGCGGCGGATGAGAAGCTCAACACCGTTCTCTGGATCGTGAGCGCGGCGATCATCATCGCCTATTTCCTCATCGCCGCGGCCTATTCCGGGGGCTTTGCCGCTTTCGAGGACAAAAAGAACGCCTATCTGGTCCTTGTGAGCATCGCGGGGTTCCTGGCGGTGCTGGCGGAGTGCATCATCCTCCAACAGAAGTGCGTGGACACGGCGAAGAAGATGGCTCCGGAAAAGACCGCGTCGGTCTACGATATGCGCTTCCAGAAAAAGTGGATGGACACCTGCGACGAGGCGGAGAAGGCCATGATCGGCCAGTGCGCTTTCAAGGCATTCAGCGCCGTCAGCTCCGGCTGCAACGCCCTGGCTCTGATATTCACCGTCTCGGCGCTCATCTTCGGCACGGGATTCCTGCCCGTCCTGGCGGTGTGCCTCGTATGGCTCGTGGGCCAGTGCGTCTACTGCCGGGAGGCCATGAAGCTCTCCAAGGCCGGCCACAAAATATCGTAAAATCATAAAGAGAAGGAGCGGGGTCAAAATCCCGCTCCTTCTATGTCCGCTACACGCCCACCAGCCGGAAGGCCAGCCACGCGATACCCGCCGCCGCGGCGCCCAGGCCCGCGAACAGCGCCGCCGGCACCCGCCGCCAGATGGGCGGCCGGCGCAGGCCCGTGGCCCCGCGCAGATAGGACCCCGCCGCCCGCCTGGCTTCTGCCATCACCTTCTCGGCGCTGTTGCCCCGGTGAAACAGGTCCTCCCGAACGATGAAGATCGCCTCCTCGAAAATCTGCGGGTCCGGGGACCTCACCACTACCACCCGCCGGTCTGTGCCTCTCACCAACCCAGCCGCCTCCTCCGTTTCCCGATGTTTCCAGTCTAACCGGCGGCCGGTCCTCTTATGCAGGCGGCGCTTCCATTTTCGGAGGGATATGGTATCCGCGCCCTTCACTGCCGTTCCTCCACCCGGATAGCCAGGGCGGTCATGTCATCGGCGTTGCCGAAGCGGCATGTGGCGGCCCGCAGGGCGGCTCGGGCCAGGTCCTTCGTCTCCATGTCGTCGGCGCCCGCCAGGATGTCCCGCAGCCACTGGTCGGAGTTCTCCGCCAGCACCCCGTCCGAGGCGATGAGGGCCACGTTGCCGGGCCGCAGGCGCATACGGGTCACGTCCGGGGCGGACTCCTCCCCCGCCAGCATCCCGGCGGCCAGGGAGGTGCATTTCACCCGCCGGATGGCCCGGCCGGTCTTGATATAGCTGGGAGCGGCGCCGTACTTGATGAACTGAGTGTCCCCGGTGAACAGGTCCACGCAGCACAGGTCCACCGTGGCGTAGCCCCACTGGTCCCCGTTTTTCAGCATGGCCGCGGAATTCAATAGCCGCATGGCGCAGCCCGGCTCCATCCCGGCCTTCAGAAGCTCCTCCAATATCTCCACCGCCGCGCCGCTCTCCCGGGCGGCGTTCTCCCCGCTGCCCATGCCGTCGGACAGTATCACGCACAGCATGCCGCCGTCAGTCTTGAAATAGGTCCCCCGATCGCCGGAGACGCTCTCCCCCTCCTTTTTCAGCGACGCGATGCCCACGGACACGGCCAGAGGCTCCGCCTGGCGCAGGACCATCCGGGCGCTCTCCGGCCCGCCCACCTGGCAAAGGCGCACGCCCGCCGTCTCGCTGAGCTTTTCCAGATAGTCCGGCTCCTGGGCCAGGGCCTCCGCGCCGGGGCCCTCGATCACCGCGTGGAGCCGGCCCCGCCCGTCCCGGAAGGCAGAGCACACCGCCTCCAGGTCCCGGCCCTTCAAAAAGCGTATGAGCCGCCGCTCCACGGCCATATCCGGTCCCGCCGCGCCGCTCAGTTCTTTGGCCGCCCCCTGGATGACCTCAGCCATATCCACGAACTGGCCGTAGGCCGCCGCCCGGCCCTCCCGGAGCCGGGCCCGGTACTGCCGCCGGTACATGAGCCCTCGCAGCTCCCCGTTCACCGCCCCCAGAAAGGCGTCCAGGCGCACGCACCGGTCCCGGAACCCCTCGGGCACATCCCCCGGCTCCACGCTCCCCCGGCGGGTCATGGTCTCCAGCATGGGCGAGAGGGCTTTCACCGTCTCGGCGCCCTCTACCTTCCAGCACTGCTCCCGCCGCTGGCACTCCCGGCAGACCGTGTCCGCTGTCCGGTCCAGCACGGCGGTGGTCTCTCCCCGCCGGGATCGCTCCGGCGCGGGCCGGG
>CANRMG010000001.1 GCA_947631675.1 uncultured Oscillospiraceae bacterium | reverse complement strand
CGGTTCAAGCGCAGCTGCGCGAAGGCTGGCGTCATGAACGACCTCCGCCGGAAGGAGTACTATCAGAGCCCCAGCGTGAAGCGCCGCAAGAAGTCTGAGGCGGCCCGCAAGAACAAACATAAGCGGTACTATTAAGATGCAAAAACCTCACGGCCTCCGGCTGTGAGGTTTTTTGTTGAAGGAGGATGCGCTATGTACGAACTGAACCAGGTATCCGACAGATGCTATTATATCCAGTCCCCGGCCAAGATCGGCCTGGTGCGGCTGGGCGGCGATGACGTGTGCCTCATCGACAGCGGCAACGACAAGGACGCCGGCCGGAAGGTCCGGCAGCATCTGGACGCCAACGGCTGGCATCTGACGGCCATCTACAACACCCACTCCAACGCCGACCACATCGGCGGCAACAAATACCTGCAGGCCCAGACGGGCTGCAAAGTCTATGCCCCCGGCATCGAGTGCGATATGACCCGGCACACGGTGCTGGAGCCGGCGTTCCTCTACGGCGGCTACCCCTGCAAGGACCTGCGGCACAAGTTCCTCATGGCCCAGGCCAGCGACGCACAGCCCCTGACGGCGGAGGCGCTGCCAGAGGGATTCGAGATGATACCTCTGCCGGGCCATTTCTTCGACATGGTGGGCTTCCGGGCGCCCGGGGACGTGGTGTACCTGGCGGACTGCCTGTCCAGTCGGGAGGCCCTGGAAAAGTACCAGATCGGCTTTATCTATGACGTGGGGGCGTATCTCGCCACCCTGGAGAAGGTGAAGGGGATGGAGGCGGCCATGTTCATCCCCGCCCACGCCCCCGCCGCCGAGAGCGTGACGGACCTGGCCCAATACAACATCGACCAGGTGAATGCCATCGCGGAGCATATCACGGATCTGTGCCGGGAGCCCATGAATTTTGAGCGCATCCTGCAAAGGCTTTTCGCGGACTACGGCCTCGCCATGAACTTTGAGCAGTACGCCCTGGTGGGCAGCACGGTCCGGTCCTACCTGTCCTGGCTGAAAGATACCGGCCGCCTCGCGGTCCGGTTCGAGGACAATATGCTCCTTTGGGAGCGGACATAAAGGAATAAAAAGCACAGCGCCAGCCGATATGGCTGGCGCTGTTGTTATGCCGACCTGATGCTGGAGAAGGCGCTCCCTGCGTCGACAGCATCCCCGGCAAACGTCTTCGCTTCGCTCAGCAATATTTGCTCGGGGACGCTGCCTCCTTGGAGCGCCGTCGGCGGGCGGCCCATACCGACCCGACGCGCGGACAGAACCAGCAGTGCGCCATGCTCATGTTTGTGAGTAGATGGGGCCCCCATAAAAGCCCAGCGGAGCGGGTTTTATGGGGAAAAGGAGGAGCCGCGAGTCACTCGAGCTTTGCCGCTTGCGGCGAAGGGAGATCTGACTTGCGTGCTCCGACGTTCTGTCGGGCTGTGCCGCGCTATGCCAGCGATAGAGGGGCCGGCCGCACTATACCAACGTCAGTCCACCACGATCAGCTCGTAGTCCTTGGTGCCCAGGCCCAGGTCCGCGGCGGCATCGATGATGTGGGTGCCCTTGCGGGACTCCACCCGCTCGACGAAGTGATCCCGGCCGGGGTCGTCGGAGCCGTAGATCAGGTCGATGCAGGCCTTGTCCAGGGCCACAGGGTCCAGGGAGGAGAGGATGCCGATGTCCTTCATGCAGGGGTCCTCCGCTATGGCACAGCAGTCGCAGTCCACGGACAGGTTGCACATCATATTCACGTAGGCCGCCTTGCCCTTGAACATCTCCACCACGCTGTAGGCGGCGTCCGCCATGGCCTCGCAGAATACCAGCTTCGAGGCGTGGTTGTCCCAGACGGTCGCCTGGTCGTCGACGGCCCCGGCGGAGTGGATCAGGCACTTGCCCACACTGGAGGCGCAGCCGATGGACAGCTGCTTCAAGGCCCCGCCGTAGCCGCCCATGGGGTGGCCCTTGAAGTGGCTCAGGACCAGCAGGGAGTCGTAGTTGGCCAGGTCCTTGCCCACATGGTTTTCCTTCAGGATCTTGCCGCCCGGGACGGGCAGGATCAGGTCAGGGCCCTCCGCGTCCAGCAGGTCCACGTCGAAATACTTGATCCAGCCATGGCTGGCCAGCAGCTTGCGGTGCTTTTCGGTGGTGTTGCGCTCGCCGTCATAGGCGGTGTTGCACTCCACGATGGTGCCATTCACATGCTCCACCATGGGCTTCATGAACTCCGGGTGCAGATAGTTCTGGTTGCCCTCCTCGCCGGAATGGACCTTCACGGCCACCTTTCCGGGCAGCTTCACGCCCAGCCGCTCGTACATCTCTACCACGGTCTCAGGGGTGAGCTTTTTCGTGAAATAGACCTTCGCTTTTTCCATATCGATCACCTCATTATTAATATCACCGCTTCGCGGCACAGATCAAACAGTCGTATCGTCCCGGACAGGGACGGCCCTCCCATCCCGGAGCGCCAAATCGTCCCGCAGGGCCTGGTAGGCCGCCGCCGTCAGCGGCACGCCCGCCAGCATGCCCAGCACGCCGAACATGGCCCCGCCGATGGTCACCGCCGCCAGCACGAATATGCCAGGCAGGCCGATGGACGAGCCCACTACGCGGGGGTAGATCAGGTTGCCCTCCAGCTGCTGGAGGACCACGATGAATATCAGGAACCACAGGGCCTTGATGGGGGCCACGGACAGGATCATGAACGCGCCCACGCCCGCGCCGATATAGGCCCCGGCCACGGGGATCAGGGCCGTCACACCCACCAGGGTGCCAACCATGGTGGCGTAGGGGAAGCGGAAGAGCATCATGCCTCCGATGCACAGGCTGCCCAGTATGACCGCCTCGGTGCACTGGCCCACCACGTACTTGCGGAAGCAGCCGTCCAGCAGGCGCAGGATGTACATCACCCGGCGCTCCCACTTTTCCGGCAGGTAGGTGGTGATCACCCGGCGGCACTGCCGGCCCAGGGTATCCTTCCCCAGTAGCAGGTATATGGCGAAGATCAGCGCGAACAGGGCCGTCACCGCCCCGGAGAAGATGGAGCCCACCGCCCCGGCGGCGCCGCTGACGCCGGACAGGAGGATGCCGCGGACCTTTCCCACCAGGCCGGGCCAGTCCATGGCCGCCAGCTTTTCCTCGATGTCGGGAGGGATCAGCCTCTGCACGTATGGGTTTTGCAGCAGCTTGTTCACCGCCGCCGGCGCCTGCTTTATGAGGGCGTTGACGCAGGAGAGGAACTCCGGCACCACCAGCCGCACCACGAAGTACAGCACGAACAGCACCGACAGTATCGCCGCCAGCATACATACCGGCCGGCGGAGCGCAGCCGCTTTGCCCGTTGCTTTTTTGAAGAGGTGGCGCTCATAGAAGCTCATGAGGATGTTGACCGCGTAGGCGATGGCCCCGCCCAGGATCAGGGGCACCGCCGCCCCCAGCAGCACGGACACGAACTTCGCCACTGTGGGCCAGTAGTAGATGGCCAGGTACAGCAGGAAGGCCGTCAAGCCTATGCGCCAGCAGGTCTTTTTCGTCAGTTTCATGGTCCGCCCTCCTTATAGAACTTTCCCGAACACCCGCAGCTGGGCCGGGTCGGAGATGGGGATGTCCTCGTAGTCCGGGTTCAGGCTGTGCAGATACGCCCCGTCGGGCCGGTCGTGGAGGACCTTGATATAGCCGCTGCCCTGCCAGGAGAACAGACCGGTCTCCCCGTCGGACAGGGAGGGGGCAGCCTTTACATACACCGTGTCCCCGTCGTGGAACCGGGGCTCCATGCTGTCCCCGGCCACCCGGACGGCGAAATCCGCCTGCTTCGGTGCGCCGGCGGCGTCGATCCAGCGAAAGTCCCCGTCGTCCAAAAACTGGCCCGGGCCCGCGCTGGCTGCCAAGGTGTACAGCCGTATGGCGCGGCCCCGCTCCGGCCGGGGCTCATAGAGGCCGCTGCGGCGCAGAAGGTCCGCATATTCCGTGAGCTTTCGCCGGCCCGCCGCGTCCAGGCCCCGGGCCAGGCCCTCGCCCATGAACTCCCCGGACACGTCGGACACCTGCAGCGCCGTGCACAGCAGCAAAAACTGACGGGCGGAGGGAAGGGTTGCGCCCTTCTCCCATTTGGAGAGCGCCTTGTCCGAGATGGGCTCGCTCAGGGCCGTCAGCTTCTGCGCCAGCTCCTTCTGGGAAAGGCCCGCCTGCCGCCGCAGAGCGGCGATATGCGCGCCTATATCCTCAAACATCAGCCCACCTCCTTTTTTGATAAATACAGTATATAGCATAGAGAGAGTCAATGCAAGATATTTCTCTTTTTGGGAGAAAATAATTCTTTACTTCTCCAAATGGGCGATATATAATGGGCTCATGGAGAGAGTCATCCTACATTCGGATATAAACAGCTGCTATGTGAGCATCGAACTGCTGTCCAAGCCGGAGCTGCGGGGCCGGCCGGTGGCGGTGGGAGGGGACGAGAAGGCCCGCCACGGCATCATCCTGGCCAAGAGCGAGGAGGCGAAGCGCTGCGGCGTAAAGACGGGCATGGTCCTGTGGCAGGCAAGGCAGCTCTGCCCGGAGCTCGTCGTGCTGCCGCCTCATTACGATAAGTATGAGGCGGTGTCCCGCGCGGCCCGGGCCATATACGCGGACTTCACCGATAGGCAGGAGCCCTTCGGCCTGGACGAGAGCTGGCTGGACATCACCGGCTGCCACGCCTGGAAGGACGGGTACCTGGCGGCCCAGGAGGTGCGCCGGCGCATCCGGCGGGAGCTGGGCGTGACGGTGAGCGTGGGGGTCAGCTGGAACAAGGCCTTTGCAAAGCTGGGCTCCGATTACCGCAAGCCCGACGCGGTGACGGTGCTGGCCAAGGACAACTTTCGGGAGGTGGTGTGGCCGCTTCCGGTGAGCACGCTGCTGTTCGCCGGGCCGGCCTCCACCCGTGCCCTGGGGGCCATGGGCATCCGCACCATCGGCCAGCTCGCCGCGGCGGACCCGGAGACGCTGCGCCTGCGGATGGGGAAGGGCGGGCTCACACTGTACCGCTACGCCAACGGCTGGGACGACAGCCCCGTCCGCCGCTTCGACTGCCTGCCCCCGGTGAAGAGCATCGGCAACTCCACCACGCCGCCCCGGGATCTGGTGTGCGAGGGGGACGTGCGGGCGGTGATGCTGGCCCTGGCGGAGGAGGTGGGGGCCAGGCTCCGGGGAGAAGGCGTCCGGGCGGGGCTCATGGAGGTGGCCGTCCGGGACGGGAGCACCCTCCACTGGAGCGGGCACCAGGCGGTGCTGCCCCGGCCCACGGACGTGACGCGGGAGCTCTACGAGCGGGCTATGGGCCTTTTCCGGCAGCTCCACCAGTGGCCCGGGGCTCTGCGGGGCCTGGGGCTGCGGATGGGGTCGCTGTGCCCGGCGGACGCCCCGGAGCAGACGGATATGTTCACCGACTACGGGCGGCTGGACAGGCTGCGCCGGCTGGACAAGGCCGTGGACGACGTGTGCGGGCGGTATGGGAAGCGGGCCGTCCGCTACCTGGGCGCGGCGCTGCCGGAGGAGATGCCCCGGGAGCGGTGCTCCTTCGCGGACCGGTGAAAAGACGCCCGTACCGGATTGCGCCAGCGGCAGAAAGCGGGTATAATGGGGCTGCCAATATACCCGAAGGAGGAGCGGATTATGGGACTGCCGGAAGGCTGCGGCCTGCAGCTGCGCAGGAATTGGGCCAGGGGCCCGCGGGATATGATCACGGACGTGCCGGGAGTGGAGGTGGGCCACGCCACTGTCCACGAGGGGGACGTCCACACCGGCGTCACCGCCATCCTGCCCCACCGGGGCGACCTGTTCCGGGAGAAGGTGACGGCGGCCTGCAGCGTGATCAACGGCTTCGGAAAGAGCGTGGGTCTGGTGCAGGTGGAGGAGCTGGGCACCATCGAGTCGCCCATCATGATGACCAACACCCTCAGCGTGGGGACGGTGCTGGACGCCACCGTGCGGTATATGCTGGAAAACGACCCGGATATCCGGTCGGTGAACTGCGTGGTCACCGAGTGCAACGACGGGAGCCTGAACGATATTCGGGGGCTGCACGTGACGGGAGAGCACGTCCGCCAGGCCCTGGCCGCCTGCGGCGAGGACTTCGCGGAGGGGGCCGTGGGCAGCGGCGCGGGCATGGTCTGCCTGGGGCTCAAGGGCGGCATCGGCTCCGCCTCCCGCGTGGTGCCCCTGGACGGGCAGGACTACACCGTGGGCGCCATCGTCATGTCCAACTTCGGCCGGGCGGGGGACCTGGTCATCGGCGGCAAACGCTACGACACCCGGCAGGCGGGGGCCGCCCCCGGCAAGGACCTAGGCTCCATCATCATCGTGTTGGCCACGGACATCCCCCTCAACGAACGGCAGCTGGGCCGGGTGGCCAAGCGGGCCATGATCGCCCTGGGGCGGGTGGGCTCCTTCTGCGGCAACGGCAGCGGGGACATCGCCATCGCCTTCACCACGGCCAACGATAGGCCCCACGCCAGCGAACAGAAGATCCTGCCCGCCCGGCTGCTCCACGAGGAGGCCATCGACAGCGTGTTCGAGGCGGCGGTGGAGGCGGTGGAGGAGTCCATTATAAGTTCCCTCTACCACGCCGCGACCATCACCGGGGTCCGGGGCAACACCTATCTGGGGCTTCAGGATTTTCTGGCCGGCCGCGGCGGATGAGACAGATCAAGACGGCCTGTAAAAACGGGCCGTCTTTTTCATATGTTCCCAGAACAGGAAAATGCGCCGGCCGGCGCCTGCCCCAAAATATAGCGGCATTGGCCGCTTTAGGCATGATTGTATAGATTTTTTGGCATGAAGTGCCTGGTTATCGTGACTATAAGGGATTGTAATGGACCGCCGAATTTGGTATAATTTCATATATCATTAAAGTTATTTTTGTGCGTTTTTTATATGTTTTTTATTAGAGGTGATGAGATTTGGTCGAGGTCCTGCGGCAGGAAAAGAAATTTCTTCTCCCCCTGACAGAGGCCCGCCGGCTCAGCGGGCGGCTGGGCGCCGTGATGCTCAAGGACAGCCACAACGGCCTCGGGGGGGGGGGGGTACCGCATCCGCTCGCTGTACTTTGATACGCTCAACGACAAGGACTTTCAGGACAAGATAGACGGCGTGGAGCTGCGCCGGAAGATACGCCTGCGCTGCTACGATCCCGACGGCGACTTCGCCGTGCTGGAGATGAAGCAGAAGCAGGGCCAGTACCAGAAAAAGCGCTCCCTGCGCCTATCCCGGGAGGACGCCCGGCGGCTCATCGCCGGGGACTACGAGCCGCTCATCCGCAGCGACGAGCCCTTTGCCCAGGAGTGCTACAGCCTCATGAACTGGCAGTGCTACCGGCCCAGAGCGGTGGTGGAGTACCGGCGGCAGGCATTTATCGCCAAGGAGAACCGCATCCGCATCACGCTGGACAGCAGCATCATCGCCACGGAGTCGAATTTCGACATCTTTTCGCCCACGCTGCTCCAGTATCCGGTGCTGGACCCCTTTCAGGTAGTGCTGGAGGTCAAGTACAACGGATTTCTCCTCAGCTACATCAAGGAGCTGGTGAGCACAGCGGACCGGTCGGAGATCTCTGTGAGCAAATACTGTCTGGCCCGCAGCGTGGGCCATCATTACGATCCATAAAGGAGAGAGGTATCGATCTATGAGAGAAAAGCTTTTCGAGCTGCTTTCCAGCGCAGGGGATCTGAGCCTGGAGACCATTCTCATGCGGCTCGCCGCGGCGACGATCATCGGGATATTCATCTATTTTTCCTACTGGTTCTCCCACTCCGGCAGCGTCTACAGCAAAAAATTCAACGTCACGCTGGTGTCCATGACCCTGGTGACCACCACGGTCATGATCGTCATCGGGAACAACCTGGCGCTGAGCCTCGGCATGGTGGGCGCGCTGTCCATCGTCCGTTACCGCACGGCCATCAAGGACACCCGGGACACGCTGTACATATTCTGGACCATCGTGGTGGGCATCTGCTGCGGCGCCGGCGACTACCGGGTGGCCGCCATAGGCAGCGCGTTCATCTTCGTGGTGCTGCTGATCTTCGGCCGCATCAAGAACGACGACCGCGTCCTGCTCGTCATCTCCATCAGCCGCACCAACGAGGAGCGGCTGGAGGCGCTGATCTTCCAGCGTTTCGGCCGGAAGGCCGTTTTGCGGGTGAAGAACACCACGGACGCCAGCGCGGAGTTCATCTATGAGCTGGGGCGGCGGACGGTGAACCGGGACCGCCGGAGCACCCAGTCCCTCACCGACGCCGTCTATGCCTTGGGCGGCGTGGAGTATTTCAACGTCGTCTCCCAGAACGACAGCATCGGCAGCTGAGCCATCTTCCGGGGGGTAGGATATGAGAAACAGGATACTGCTTACCGCGCTGGCGCTGATCATGCTGGCGGGCGTATTCTGCCTGCCAGCGTTCAGCGTCACGGGGGAAAACAGCGGGGAACGCTACCAACAGCACCTGGAGGAGCCGGGGTACACCCCCTGCGCCGACCACGGGGACAATGTGTTCTGCACCCATCTGCCCATCGTGGTCATCGACACGGAGGGCCAGACGATACCGGGAACGGTGACCGGTTTGGCAGACCGCTTTGCCCAAGCCACCTATACCAAGGCGGAGGACGGCACGGACTATATCAACGTGTCCGTGGCCGTCATCGACAACGAGACCGGCAACAACCACCTGACCGACACGCCGGAGCTCACCACCCGGAGCCTGTTCCGTATCCGGGGCAACTCCTCCCGCCAGTTTGAAAAGAAGCCGTACCTCATGAAATTCGTGACGGAGGACGGCCTGGACAATGACGTAGAGGTCATGGGCATGGACGCCCACCACGAGTGGGCCCTGCACGGCCCCTATCTGGACAAGACCCTGGTGCGCAACTATATGTGCTACAACATGGCCGGGGACATCATGGATTATGCCCCCAATGTCCGCTACTGCGAGCTGTTCCTCAACGGGGAGTACCGCGGCCTGTACCTCATGACGGAGACCATCACCAACGGGGGACCGGAGGGCGGCCGGCTGGACCTTTCCGATACCGTCAAGGGCACCCAGGTGACCGGCTATCTGCTGCGCATAGACCGGCCCACAGAGACGGACCTGGAGACGACCCGGGATATATATTCCTATATGGAGCGGGCCGATGAGATGATGGTGGATATTGCCATCCGCTATCCCGGCAAGACGAAGCTGACGGATGCGCTGGCCCACCAGATCGAGATGGAGTTTGCCCATTTTGAGAAGTGTATGTACTCCTACGACTATGACACAGAGGACTACGGCTACCGGAACTGGGTCGACGTGGACAGCTTCGTGGATTACTACATCATCAACGAGTTCACCCGCAACATGGACGCGGGACGTTTTTCCACCTACATCTATAAGGAACCAGACAGCAAGTACAAGACATGTGTGTGGGATTTCAACAACGCCTTTGATCTGTATATCACTGAGATGTACTCTGCGGATGCGCTGTCGCAATCCAGCCGGCCGCTGTTCAACAAGATCAGCATGGACGAGGATTTCACCCAAAAGGTCATCGACCGGTACTTTGAGCTGCGCAAGACCTGGTTCGATGAGGAGTACCTGGACGAGTACATCGACAGCACCCTGGCGTGGCTGGGCCCGGCGGTGGAGCGTAACAACGCGCTGTGGGACCCGGCGGCTTATACGCCGCTTGAGCCCGCTGAGCGGAACGTCTACACCATGGACGAAGCGGTGGACCAGCTCAAGACATGGATCCACGACCGCGTCCAGTGGCTGGATGGGAACATAGACGCCCTCAAGGCCATCTCCCACCCGTCCCGGCACAAGAGATACGACCACTGATCCCGCCCGCGTCGGCGGCAAGGAGGCGGAGCCAGCATGAAAAAATTCATCATCGTGATTTGTGTCCTGGTGGCGCTGCTCTTCGTCGGGTATCAGGCCTATTACCGTCTGGGCTTTTACCTGGACCTGAAGGGCGATACGCCGGTGGACGCCTTCGTCACCACGGAGGGGAAAGAGTTTCGCATCCGGCAGGAGGACGGCACTTACACCCCATTTGAGATACGAGGCGTGGACATGGGCAGCGGCCTCCCCGGGGAGTGGGCCCCGGATTTCGCCATCGACAAGCAGACCTATAAGCGCTGGTTCGGCTACATCCAGGACCTGGGGGCCAACGCCATCCGCATATACACCATCTCGGAGGACACCTTTTATAACGCCTTTTATGAGTACAATATCCAGCGGGAGGAGGACGGGCTGGAGCCTCTGTATCTGCTCCACGGCGTCTGGGTCAGCGACTATGTGTTCAACTCCCACAACAGCGCCTATGACCCGGACTTTCTGGATACCTTTCTGAACGACTGCCGGAAGCTGGTGGACGTGCTGCACGGCAAGGTGACCATAAGCATGGGCTATCATGGCGTGGGCAGCGGCAACTACCGCCACGACGTGTCCAGGTGGGTGCTGGGCTATATCCTGGGCGTAGAGTGGGAGCCCAGCCTCGTCGTCTATACCGATCAAGTGGATGAGGACAAGAACAGCTTTTCCGGGGACTATCTCTATACCACCGGGGACGCCTCGCCCTTCGAGGCCATGCTGGCCCAGGTGGGGGACAAGATCATCGAATACGAGACCCGGCGGTACCGGCAGCAGCGGCTGGTGGCTTTCGCGAACTGGGCCACGACGGACCCCTTCGTCTATCCCCTGGTGGTGGCGGAACACAACACCAAAATAGCAGTCATCAATATGGAGCATATCCAGTCCACCGACGAGTATATCTCCGGTATGTTTGCCTCCTATCATATCTATCCCTATTACCCCGACTACCTGCAGACGCTCCTGGAAAGCAGAGCGCTTACGGAGGAGGAGATCCAGGAGGCATATGAGGGACTGGAGATAGGCTTGAGAGAATACCGGCAGTCTCTTATCAACGCCCCGGAGATCGAGGACTATATCGGGCCCTCCGACTACTATGACAGCAAGGGACGGCTGAATACATACCTGGCCTATCTGCGGGCCATCAACCGCTTCCACACCGTCCCCGTGGTCATCTCCGAGTACGGCGTCACCACCGGCCGGGGCATGGCCCAGGAGGATGAGAACACCGGCCGGAACCAGGGCCACATGACCGAGCAGGAGCAGGGTCAGGCGCTCATCGACTGCTACGAGGACATCCGGGCCGCCGGGTGCGCCGGCTCCTGCGTGTTCTCCTGGCAGGACGAGTGGTTCAAACGGACCTGGAACACCATGCACGCGGTGGATCTGGATAAGACCCCCTATTGGAGCGATTACCAGACAAACGAGCAGTTCTTCGGCCTGCTGACCTTCGACCCCGGCTGGAAGAAGAGCGTCTGCTATGTGGACGGGGACGTCTCCGAGTGGACGGAGGACGATCTGGTCATGACCAACGGGGATATGGACCTGTCCATGAAATACGACGAGAAGTTCCTCTATTTCCTGGTCCACAAGGAGGGCTTCGACCAGGAGAACGACACCCTGTACATCCCCATCGACACCAACCCCAAGGTGGGCAGCACCTACGCTGAGGCGCAGGGCGTGACCTTCGAGCGCCCCGCCGATTTCCTCATGGTCATCCATGGCAAGGACGACAGCCGCCTGCTGGTCCAGGAGCGGTACGAGGTGCTGATGAGCATATATCACGACGAGTACTACGCCATCAATCCCTACTTCGAGGGGAACACCCCGGCGCTCCACAGCCCGGTGTTCAAGCCGATTTGTTTGGCGCTGAAGCTCAGCGGCATCCTGCCAGTCCGGGATATGTCGGTTATAACCGGCGAGAAGTACGAGACCGGCCTGTTCCGGTACGGCAATGCGAACCCGGACAGCGGGGACTTCGATTCCCTGGCGGACTTCATGTTCTGCGGCGACTATGTGGAGGTGCGCGTCCCCTGGGAGCTTCTGAACTTTTCTGACCCCTCCAACATGATGATCCATGACGACTACTATGAGTGCTACGGCATCGAGAATTACCACATCGACGAGATGTACGTGGGCGTCACCGACGGACAGGCGAAGTACCGCGTGCCCATGGCGGCCTGTCCCCTGAAGGGCTGGGGCAAGGACGTGACATACCACGAGAGGCTCAAAAGGTCCTACTATATACTCCAGGAGTATTGGACGGGCCTGGATCAGGCAGACCAAGGGAGGTGACTGGCCATGTCCGGCGGCGAGATGCTCTTGTACGGCTACGGAGCCGTATGCGTGTGCATGCTGATCTTCAACGTCATATATATCTTCGTCCAGAAGGGACAGGGCCAGCGGCTGGACAAGAGGGCCCAGAAATACGTCAGGGTGGTATGCGCCCAGCTGGAGAACGTTCGGGACGGCGGCCAGGTGGACCCGAAGTTCATACGCCGCCTGCGGAAAAAACTCACCCATGTGAACGACCTCATCGCCTATGAGCGGGCCCTTGACGACCCCGAGATCGCCGGCGACAGCGAGAGCCTGGACGCGTTCAAGCGCCAGACCCGGGACATGGTGCGGGAGCTGGCGGTGGTCTATAAGGACCGGGAGGACATAGAGGCCGCCTATTTCGCCTACTTCATCTCCCGGCACAAGGTGGTAAAGTACGTGGACACCGACGCGGTGCAGGAGATCATGCTGGAGTACGTGCGGAAAAACAGCCTGTACTGCCGGGTGAACGCCATGGCGGCGCTGTACAGCTTCGGCACGCCGGAGATCATCGCCCGGGCGGTGGCCCTCATGAGCCGCATGGGCAGCGTCTATAACGAGAAGATCCTGACCGACGGGCTGCTGACCTATAGAGGGGACCACGAAAAGCTCATACAGGAGCTGTGGGCCCGCTTCGACAGCCTGTCCGACCAGTTCCGGCTGCCCGTCCTGAACTATATCCGCTTCAATACCGGGGACTTCTGCGAGCCGATGTACGCCATCATGACGGACCCGGCCCGGGACAAGGAGCTGCGGCTGTCCGCCATACGCTACTTCGGCCGGTATGTCTATGAACCGGCCCGGCCGGTGCTGCTGGACTTTTTGGCTGACAAGGACCCCGGCAGCTGGGAGTATGCGGCCATCAGCGCCACGTGCATCGCGCCCTATGAGGGCGGGGACGTGTCGGCGGCGCTAATGGAGGCCATGCACAGTTCCAACTGGTATGTGCGCTACAACGCCTCCGTCAGCCTGCACAGCCGCGGCCTGGACTATAGCGACCTCATCGAGGTGGTGGGCGGCCGGGACCGGTACGCCCGGGAGATGATGATGTACCGCCTGGATTCCAAGCGGCTGGAACAGGAGAAAGCCAAAAAACAGGGGGTGAGCGCATGAGCCCCGGCGTGCGGGATCTTATACAGACCTTCTATAACTT
The DNA here is from genome assembly GCA_947631675.1 of uncultured Oscillospiraceae bacterium. The sequence continues at coordinate 25,670 of CANRMG010000001.1, read as the reverse complement.
CGTCGGCGCGTTCTTCGTGCTGTACATGTTCGGCTACGCCAGCTTCCTCTTTCTCTCCGTGACGGTGGGCTCCTCCACGCTCTTCGGCGCCCGGCGGCGCAACACCCTGAAAAGCGAGCTGCAGTCCGTGTACTACGTGCCGGTGTCCGTGCTGGTGCCGGCCCATAACGAGCGCGTCACCATCGGCGAGACGGTCCACTCGCTGCTGCTGCTGGATTACCCGCTGTATGAGATCATCGTGGTGGACGACGGGTCCACGGACGATACGTCCCAGGTCCTGATCGACCGGTTCCAGCTGCAGCGCATCAACCGCCCCATCCAGCGGGCCCTCCGGTGCCAGCCGGTGGAGGCCGTCTATGAGAGCCGGGCCCACAAGGTGCCCATCACCCTGGTTCGCAAGCGCAACGGCGGCAAGGCTGATGCGCTGAACATGGGCATCAACGTCTCCCGATACCCCTACTTCGTCAGCATGGACGCCGACTCCGTGCTCCAGCGGGATTCGCTGGAGATGCTGGTGCGGCCCGTGCTGGAGGACGGGACCGTGGTGGCCGTGGGCGGCGCCGTCCGCCCGAGCAACGGCGCGGAGATCGTGGACGGCAGGGTGGTCAAATACCGCATGCCCTCCAAGATCCTGCCCTGCATGCAGGTGCTGGAATATGACCGCTCCTTTTTGGCGGCGCGCATACTTTTCGATAAGTTCAACGGCACGATCGTCATCTCCGGCGCCTTCGGCCTGTTCAAAAAGAGCGTGGTCGTCGCCGCCGGCGGCTACAGCGTCAATACCATGGGCGAGGACATGGAGCTGGTGGTGAAGCTGCACGTCTTCTGCCGGGAGCACGACATCCCCTACCGGGTCCGGTACGCCACCGACGCCATCTGCTGGACCCAGGCGCCGGAGAAGCTGCAGGACCTGGTCAAGCAGCGCCGGCGCTGGCACATCGGTCTGTTCCAGTGTCTTACCCAGCACCGGAACATCCTCATGAACCCCAAGTACGGCATGGTGAGCTTTATCTCCTATCTGTACTTCATGCTCTATGAGCTGTTCTCGCCCTACATCGAGGTGTTTGGCGTGCTCACCATCGGCCTGGCAGGCATACTGGACTTTTTGAACTTCCCGTTCTGGGTCCTGTACCTGAGCATATACATCGTCTTTTCCGCCATCCTGTCCCTGACGGCGTTCTTTTCCCGTATCCATACCATCGACCTGCATCTGGGCTTCTGGGACGCGGTAAAGGCCGTGCTGCTGTGCGTGCTGGAGGTGTCCTGCCTGCGGTTCATCCTGGCCTGGGTACGAATGACGGCCCTGATCGGGTACCGGAAAAAGAAGATGGTATGGGGCAGGATCGAACGCAAGAAGATCAACTTCAGGTGAGCTTGCCGGTATCATGCCGGGCGGCGTTAGGAGAGTGAGCTGTGAACAACGCGGTAATATATGTGGCAGGGGACCCGGATGCGTATCCGGTAGAGTATTATGACGAGAAGACCGGAACATACCAAGGAATGATCCCGGAGCTGCTGCGGCAGTTCTCCGAGAAATACGGCTACGACGTGCGCTATTATGAGCCGGAAAAGGGCGACCAGCGGCAGAGCCTGGCCGAGAACAAGCAGGTGGACCTGATCACCGACAGCGCCGGCGCCGGGGAATACCTGCACCGCGACGGCGGCGAGATCGTGCTGCTGAGCACGGAGCAGGGCGGCGAGAGCGTGGTCTACAAGCTGCTGGTGACCGACGTGGCACCGAAGGAACTGGCGGGGCAGCTTCGCTCCTTCCTGGCCGGCGTGCCCCAGAGGACCCGTACCGGTCTTCTCATCGAGTCCGCCGAGCGGGAGCAGTTTGCGGATATAAAATTGGTCCAGATCGGCGCCGCGGCGGCCGGCGTCGCCATTTTGGTCCTGGCGGCCGTGATCGCGGTGCTGGCCCGGCATTATCGGCGCCGTATCCGAAATATGCTGATGGACAAGGAGACCGATGAGGTCACCGGCATCGGCAATCAGGAATATCTGGAGCGCAACTACGCCCTTTATCTCAACGACCAGAACAAGATCCTCTACCGGCTTCTGTATTTCTATGTGGACACCGATGAGCTGGACCGGCGCGGCAGCCGCAGCATGACGGACGAGTACCTGCGCAATGTCGCCGTGACGCTCCAGGAATACACCGGGGACATGGACATCCTGGCCCGGGTCTCCGACAGCGGCTTCGTGCTGCTGCGGCTGTCCATGGACGACGAGGAGGAGCAGCAGTGGCTCCTGCCCGTTCTGGAGCGGCTGCGCGGCGCTCCGGCAGGTGAGGACACGGCGCAGAAGCGGTTTTATGCCATCGGCAGCTATCAGATCAAGTCGACAGACCGGGATCTTTATGGTATGATATTCGACGCCTCCCAGTGCGCCCAGGCCGCCTACTTGGACGGAGAGGAGTTCCGCAAGTGTACGGATGAGGTGATCGAGACCCTCACCGAGGAGCGGCAGTTCCGGGCGGATATGCGCCGCGGGCTGGAGAACAACGAGTTTTTGCTCTACCTTCAGCTCTATGTGGACAGCCAGACCGGCCGGGTCATCGGCGGCGAGGCCCTGTCCCGCTGGGAGCACCCCACCAGGGGCCTGCTGATGCCTGCGGATTTCCTGCCCATGATGGAGCGGGAGCATCTGGTATCCCAGCTGGATATGTGCTGCCTGGAAAACGCCTGTATCTTCCTGCAGCGCATGGCCGGGGAGGAAAAGAAGCCGGGATTTTTTGTATCCTGCAACTTCTCTATAGACACGTTCTCGTCCCCGGATTTCCTGGAGAACTGCCGCCGCGTCCTGGACCGGTACAGGTTCCCCAAAAACCTGCTGGTCTTTGAGCTGCGGGACGCCGGCCTCATCCGGTCCGCCAGGCAGGTAGAGGTGAACATACGGCAGCTCAAGACGCTGGGCGTCTGCGTGTCCCTGGACGATTTCGGCGGCCTGTTCGCGTCCTTCGCGGACGTGCAGGATATACCGCTGGATATAGTGAAGTTCAGCCGGCAGATGGTAAAGGGCATCGGTACCAGGAGCGGCGAGAGCATCCTGCGGGGGATGATCGGGGTGTGCCGGGATCTGGGCTTTCGCGTCATGGCGGAGGGCGTGGAGACAGCGGAGCAGGCGCAGTTCCTGTCCGGGCTGCATTGCGAGGCCCTCCAGGGCTATTACTTCTACCGCCCCTTGCCGGAGTGGGAGGCCCTAAAGATGATCAATGCGGGCGCAGCAGACAGAGAGAAAACGCAGACCGCCGCGGTGTGAACGCTTTTTCGCCAGACGGTCTTTGCCGGAGGAGGATTATGGGCAAAAAACAGAAGATGCTGACGACTATATTGATCTTGAGTCTGTGCCTGTCCATGGCGGCCGGATACGGCCTGCCTGCCGCTGCCGCCGGGGCCGCCCCGCCGCCGGAGTCGGATAAGCTTCCTACGCTGGACGAGATCATGGATGCAGACACGAGGGTCTGGCACTATATCGACGACCCGATGAGCCTGGCGCAGATCCAGAATGTAGAGTGGACAGCGGCCGGCTATGACGACAGCGGCTGGCTCACCGCGGCCGGCTCCTTCGGCGCGTATAAGGGCAGGCTGGACTATGTGGAAGACGAATACATCCCCGCTGTGTGCCTGCGCCACTATCTGCCCGACGGGAATGCGGTGCCAGCCTATTACTTCCGCCTGGCCTTCACCGCCCAGCCGTCGGAGCTGATGGGACCTCTGAGCACTGACGTTATATATGACGACGGGGTAGTCTTATATCTGAACGGGACGGAGATCTTTTCCGGCAACGTGCCCTCAGAGGGCTATGACGGACCCAATGACTACGGCTGCGCAGAAACTTTTGAGGAGCTTCCCCGGGATACTGTTACGATAGACGGCTCTCAGCTCCTGGAGGGGGAGAACGTGCTGGGCGTGGAGCTGCACCAGTCAGGCCGGAACAGCACGGACATCTTCTTCTCCATGAGCGACCTGTGCTACGGCTCGCCGGAAGAGCACGCCCTGCGCAACGACACCCTGAATCTGGGCGTAGGCGCGGATGAGACGCAGATGATCGTCACCTGGCGCGGCCCCATCCGGGAGGATGCGTACGTGCAGGTGGAGCCCTGGTCCTCTGAAAACAAGTTTACCGACGCCGCTGCCATCTATCCGGCGCAGCGGGACTATGAGAGCGATGAGGAGGATATATGCACCTACCGCGCCGTCATCACGGATCTGACGCCGGGGCAGTATATCTATCGCGCGGTGGATGAATACCCGACCCGTACCGGCAGCTTTACCGCAGCCGACCCGGGGAGCGGATTCTCCTTCCTTTGTCATGGCGATCCCCAGATCATGTATGAAGACGGCAAGAGCGTCATGGAGGTCTATGAGGACATGGCGGCCGACGTCATGGAGGGGGAAACGCCCCAGTTCGTTCTGTCCCTGGGCGATCAGGTGGACGACCGGGGCAATGAGGCGGAATACCGGCTGCTCACCGGAACGCCCCTTCTGAAAAATGTACCTTTTGCGGCGGTGGTGGGAAACCATGAGACGGAATCCCGGGAGTTCAGCCGTATTTTCTCCCTGCCGAATATGGATGAGGCCACGATAGACGACTCCGGCGATATGAGCGGAGACTACTGGTTCTTCCGGGGCAATACGCTGTTTTTGTGCCTGAACTCCAACAATTATGACATAGACGCCCATCGGGCGTTCCTCCAGACAGCCAGGGAGGCATGTACGAAGCAGTACGGAGAGCCTGTCTGGACCGTGGCTGCCTATCACCACACGCTGTTCTCCGTTGGTGACCACGCCAGGAGCGAGTCTATCATCGAAAGACGCGGCCCCTATACGGCCATGCTGAAGGAGGCCGGGGTGGACGTGGTCTTCTCCGGGCACGACCACACCTATACCCGCTCCTGGCCCATGGACGGCGAGACGCCTCTGACGGATGGAAATGCCGATGGGATCGTGTATTTCACCCTGGGCTCGCCCACCGGCAGCAAGTTCTACGATGCCATCGAGGACACGCCGGACTATGCGGCCGTCAGCGACGGGGGCCATTACCCCGCCATGACCCGGGTGGATGTGACGGACAGCACCTTCACTGTCACGACCTACCAGCTGCAGGATGGCGCCGCTGTCCTGCTCGACACCTATCAGCTCCAGAAGTGAGGGTGTGCATGAAAAAGCTTTGCGTGCTTATCGCGGCCTGTACGCTGCTACCGCTTGTATGCGGCTTTACCGCCCCGCCGGACGGCAACAGTCTCTTCTGCTGGAACTGCGAGATAGTGGGGATAGAGGAGGAGCAGCAGGCGCTGTTTGAACGGATGGACAGCCTCGGACTCACGGTCCTCTACCAGTGCTTCACCGAGGAGAATACCGAAAGCCAGATCCGGGACTTCCTGCGGGAGGCCGCGGCGTGGGGCATCGGGGTGTATTATCTGGCCGGAGAGCCGGAGTGGGGCCTGGACCCGGAGGGCGAAGAGATGCTCGCGCTGGTCAGCCGGGCGGCCGAGATCAACGAGGAGCTGCCGGAGGAGGCCCGCCTGCGGGGCGTGCTGATAGACACGGAGCCGTATCTGACGGAAGACTGGGAGGACCACGGGGAGGAGGTCACGGCGTGCTTCGCCGGGGCCATGGCCAAGGTGCGGGAGAGCGCGGCGGAAAACGGCCTGTTCTGCGCGCTGTGCATCCCGTACTTTTACGACGATATGGTCACGCTGGAGGCGCTCTCAGCGCTCATCCAAAGCTGCGACAGCATCGCCATCATGAACTACGAAAAGCAGGACGAAGCGGTGCAGATCCTCACGGAGCTGGCCCTGGCGGGGGACCGGCCCGTCACGGTCATCTATGAGCTGCAGGCGCCTGGCACCCATGGCCTGGAGGAGGAGAACACATACTATTACGAGGGGCTTGCAGGCGTGGAGGAGAGCTTTCAGGCGCTGGATACCATATTCGACCGGGAGAACTTCACATATGCCCTGCACCACTATTCCGTCCTGAGAGAGTGGGAGGAGCAGGGGTGAACTGTGCCAGAACCTGCGATCGGCCGGGGACAGCCTGTTTTAAGTAAAAAAGAGCACCTGCAAAATGCAGGTGCTCTCAATTTTTTGGAACGGGCGCGAGACGCGCCGTCATTTTATGAGCTGATAGGTATCAAGCACGACGATGTCGTCCTCCTGCTTTTGATAGGTCGTGACGGTAAAGGTGTCGTCCGTCACATCCACCCGGGTCATGGCGGGGTACTCGTCCCCGCTGCGGAAGGCAGCATATTCCAGTTCGTCCCCGACGACACTGTAATACTTGCTGCCGGTGGATGAGCCCAGGGTAAAGTAGACGGTCCCGCCATCGCTGCCGTCCGCAAGAGGCGTCTCGCCATCCATGGGCCAGGAGCGGGTATAGGAGTGGTCGTGCCCGGAAAAGACAATGTCCACGCCGGCCTCTGTCAGCATATCCGCATAGGGGCCGCGCCGCTCCAGAATGCTGTCGTCGTAAGCGTGGCTGCCGGCGGAAAACACCGCGTGGTGGAAGGCCGCCACGGTCCAGACGGGCTGGCCGTACCGCTGGATACAGGCCTCCCGGGCCCGGGATAGGAACTCCCTGTGGGCGTCTATGTCATAGTTGTTGGAATTGAGGCAAAGGAACAGCGTGCTGCCCCGGAAGAACCAGCAGTCCCCGCTCATATCGCCGGAGCTGTCCTCCGTGTCGCTGTCCATATTGGGCAGGGAGAACACGCGGCTGAATCCCCGGGAGTCCTTCTCGTGATTTCCCACCACGGCCGCCAGGGGCACTGATTTAAAAAGCGGCGTGCCGGTGAATATGCGGTATTCTCCCGCGCTGCCGGCGTCGTCGATCTGGTCGCCCAGGGACAGCACCAACTGCGGCGTCTGACCGGCCATGATATGCTCCGCCAGCGCCTCATAGTCTGCCATGGCATCCTTGTCATCTTCGATCTGAGTGTCGCCATGGCAGAGGAAGAAGAACCCGTCCTCCGGGTCCGATACTGTGAAACGCTGGGTGAGGGTGGGGTATTCATCCACCGCGCGGTAGACGTACTCCCCAGGCGCAAGGTCCGTGAGGACGGCACGGCAGGTGCAGGTGCCCTCGTCCTCATAGGCACGCTGCGCCGGATAGACGGCCGCTGCGTCGGAAAAGCTCGCCCAGTCCGGGTTCCAGGGCTCCAGCTGGACGTACGCGTCCTCCCGGATGGAGCCGCGCCAGGTGACGAGCATCTGCGTCTCATCCGCTCCCACGCCCAGGTTCAGGGTCTCGCTGCGCAGCAGACCCTGCTCCGCCGGACCCCAGCACAGCTCTCCCAAGGAGAAGAAAATATCCGAGCTGTCCTCAGCGGCCTGGTGCAGCTCCACGCAAAGGGTATTTACGCCCTCCGTGAACATGGAGCTGTCCAGCGTCACCGTCTCATGGGGCGGGGAGCCCAGAAACGCCCCGCAGCCGTATGCGTTCGGTCCGGGATAGCCCTCCGCGGGCACATTCCCGGAAAAAATGACCTGTCCGTTCAGATAGACGAGCACCGCGTCGTCATAGCATATGTCGGCATCCAGCGGGCCCAATATGTCCTCTGGCCGGGCGGTGAAGGACAGGCGGAAATAGTAGGTGGGCACCGCGTCGCCGTCGGGCAGATAGTGGCGCAGACACACCGTGGGCTCCTCACCATCTATTTCATGCAGCTTTCCCTCATAAGCGCCGAAAGCGCCCGCGGCGGAGAGCCAGCCGCTGTCGTCGTAGCCGGGGGCCGTCCACTCTGTGCCCCTGGTCCGGGCCAGCCTGACCGGGTCATCGGTATAGCGCCAGACCCGGTCAGCGCCCAGGATATCCTCCAGCGTGGGAAGCGCGTCCGTCTCCGGTATCTCTCCCGGCGCATCCGCGGCGGCTGCTTTCCCGCCGCCTCCCGCCAGCCCGGACAGGAGCAGGCCCAGAAGCAGCACGGCCATAATACAAGTACGGGCTTTTTTATTCATATAAGTCCCTCAGGTCACCGGCCAGGCGGCCGTCACGAATCGAAGGTGTAGATGATCCTTGCGCCGTCGTGGAGCTCTCCGTCCATAGCAAGTATGGCTTTTCTGGTCATGTCCGGCGAGTCGATGGTGATGCCGATCTGGAAGCCCTGGCGGAACGTGTCTGTGAACGGGATGTGGGAAAGCGTTTCGATCTTCTCTCCCGGCGTCAGCTCCCGCAGGTCGATACTCACGGTCTCCCAGTAAATGGCCTTGCCGCTGTTGTCATAGACATACATCGTCGCAGGCCAGTCCCAGTACAGCGGCGCCAGGCCTGCGTTGCTCCAGGTCATATGCACCTCCAGCTCATTTCTGCCGAAGGCATAGGCCGTATCCAGGTGGGAGATATACAATCGATAACCAAGCCGTTCCCGCAGCTCCTGGGCCGCGTCGCTGTCCTTCAATTCTCCCGTGGGACAGTGGGGCCCGATGAAGGACATATGGGTGCTCTCCACGCACTCCATGGTCTCATCCTTCCAGCGCCCGAGCAGGTCCTCGTCGGAACGGTCGCCGCCGAACTCGCCGCCCACAGGGGCGTCATCCCAGAAGTGCTCCTCCGGCAGCAGCTCCAGCGCCTCGCCGTCCGTCTCTTGCAGGCCGCCGTTTTTCAGCCAGCCCAGCCACTCCCCGGTCTCGTCCGGGTCGCCGGTCATATCGTGGTACAGGCCCAGCCCGCCCTCTACGGCGATGGAATAGTTTCGGCGGGTCAGCAGCAAGGCGTTTTTAAAGCTGTCGGAATAGTCCAGCACGTACTGGCCGCATATCTCCGCGTCAGGCATAGGCAGAGCGCCGCCCTCCACGTTGGTATGCCATTCGCCCCAGTGGCCCAGGCTGCCCAGCTCCACATAGGCCACGAAGCTATCCTGGTTGCAGTAGTTGGCCAAGGCCTGGATGGCCAGGGCGTGGCGCTCCCGGAAATAATCGTTGCTGTAGTCCGGGCAGTAGCCCTTGCCGTATTCGCAGTCATAATACGCGCCGTCGCCGGTATGCTGATAGAGCCAGCCGGGAATGTCGAGATGCTGCTCGTCGCCCGGCTCATCGCACACGAACCGGAGCACGGCGTTTTTGTTCTCCAGCTTCCAGCGTTGGATATGGCACCGCTCCTCCAGGCCTTCGACGTCATAGCTGTCCATGCTGGGCTCCCAGTCGGCCCAGCGGATCTCGATGTAGACGAGCTGGCTGTCCGCGCACTCCTGTTCATTTTCTGCCGGGGGCGCATAGCCGGTAAGGGGGTTGTTCAGAGGCTCGTCGGAGGCGTCGTAGTCCACGGAGGCGTTCAGGCCGTAGCGGAAGGGGATGATATACAAAAGCAGCCCGATGAGGATGAGGCCCAGGACGATGATCACCACATAGGGTATGGCACTGCGTTTTTTGGGCCGGTCAGCCATGGTACTCACCGTTATACTGGATCAGGGTGGCGTCCCGCACGGCCTCCAGAGCCTGTATCTTCTCCAGGAAGACCGTATTGTTGTTCCGGCACAGGACCTCCACCGTCATCTCCGTGACGCCGTCACGGATGGTCTTGGACTTCAGCTGCACCTTCATCTTGCCCAGGATGCGCATGACCTCGTCCCCGGCCCGCTCGCCGGCGTAATGGACGACCAGGATGAAGATGGCGCCGCGCCTGCGCCGGTGGTAGAACACGTGGACCACGAAGATGAGCACGGGGAAGGTGACGATGGCCAGCACATACAATCCCGCGCCCAGGGTGATGCCCACGGAGATGGACCAGAATAGATAGAACAGGTCCATGGGGTCCTTGATGGCGGTACGGTAACGGACGATGGACAGAGCGCCCACCATACCGAGGGAGATGATGACGTTGCTGCTGATGGCCAGCGTCAGCATGGTGGTCAGCACGGTCATGCCTACCAGGGTGGTGGCGAAGGAGCTGGAAAAGACGACGCCGCCGTAATAGTGGCCGTAGATCTTATAGATCAGCATGCCCAGGAGCACCGCCAGCACCATGGAGACGCCGGCCTGGATGGCGAAATCCAGCGTCAGCCCCTGGCCGCTCATGAATTTCTCCCAGACTGAGTCCTTGAAATAGTCGCTTATGTTCATACTCTTCTCCTCCTGTTCGTCTTGACCACCCCGGCCAGCGGGTCCGCTATATGGAACGCCTGCTCATAGCAGAGGGTATATTTGCTGACGGCGGTGAACTGCTGGCCGTCCAGGGGCAGCAGCTTATGGATCAGCGCCGGCAGAAATTCCGTGAATTTGACCTCCAGCACCAGCATCCCATCGGGCAGGGTCTCCAGCGTGGCAAGGTTGGGGTCAAAGATGTCGTAGCTGCCGACGGCCGCCCGCACATGGCGGTCAAAGGTGATGCGCACATCTCCTTCCGGCAGGATCAGCGGCTCCCGGTCGTAGTCCACGATGACCTTCGGCCGGTACTGGCGCGTGCGCCACTCGTAATAAAACTCCCGGCACAGCGGGGCGGGGTGGTCCAGCAGGAACTCCCCCCGGCCCGCGATGATGTCGTCGGTCTCCTGCCGGGTGAGGGAGGCGGAGTCTTTGTGGATGTACGCGCCCTTTTTCAGTTTCCGCTCCAGCTTGATGGTGCTGTCGGAGCAGTTGTAGCACCGGATGCGCCACTTGCACCGGTCCTCCACGCCCATGAGCTTCTCGTTGTAGGACGAGTCCCACATGTCGTCAAAGTAGAGGCTGCGGATCATATACACGCCGTCTTTGGCGTGGCTGTCGTGGGCCATGAACGGCTCCAGCCGCTGGCAGAGGGAAAACGCCTCCCATTCCGAGATCAGGTACTTCCACTCGTTGCGGAATTTGAGCTTGGGCGGCAGAAGGACGTCTTGCTTATTCATACCGCTCACTCCTCGATGTACTCGTTGGCCTGCACGGAGCCGTCGGCCAGCACATAGAAGCACATGGTGCTGTGGATGGTCCTGTCCGTCTCCGTCAGGTAATACTCATAGGCGTCCTGCCAGTTCCCCTGGCCGTCACCGGCCCGGACACGCAGGAAATACTGTCCCTCGGGGAGCATATCGGTCTCGAGGCTCGTCTCCTCCTGGCTGTCCACATCCATCAGCTTATCGGTGAAGTTGGGGTCCCGGCTCAGCTCCACGGAGTACACCGGCGCGTCCCCGGGGTAGATATAGGAGGGCTCCCACCGGAGCGTCAGCTTTTTCCCCTGCGCCTCCGGGGCCAGGATGTGGAAGGGCCAAGGCTCGGCGAGGCTGGCTTTGTACGCCTTGTAGTTGTCCTCGATCTCGCCGGGGATGGCGTCCACCAGCCGGTCATAGCTGGCGCTGGATACCCGCTGATACATCTCGTCGGGCCGGTCATAGACCAGGTCCTTGATGAGGTCAGCGTACCGGTCTGTCCGCTCTTCTATCTCGTCCTCTGCCAGCCAGCTGTCCCGTATATCCTCCACCGCCGCGTCCAGAGCCGCCCGGCACCGGGCGTCCTTCATCATCCGCTCGTAGAGCCGGGCGCTGACAAAGGTGAATATGCCGTGGTTCCAGGAGTGGTCATAGTCCGCGTCGCGCAGCTGCTCATAGGCCTCGGGGAGGATGCCGTCGTTGTCCCAGCTGAGGATATACCAGGTGTCCGTCCCCTGGGGGCTGTAGAGATAGTAGTTGCTCTGCTCCACGTCCCGGTTGCCCATGAGGATGTGGAAGGCCATCCAGTAAAAGAGACTGTCCTCGTCAAAATGCTCCCGGACCACCGTCCAGATGTCCTGGCTTTCGTCGTCCACGGCGGCCAGCAGCGTCAGAAGCTTTGTGTGGTCCACATTGCCCTTGACCTCCAACAGCGCCTCGAAGGCGGCGGGGTCGTAGTCGATCGACGTGGCCAGCATCAGCGCGTCCTCATGGGGCCGCCAGTCAAAGGTGCCCGCCTTGTAGAGGCTGCCGCCGGAGTCCAGGCCCCGGTTTTTCAGGTAGCGCTTGTTGATCTGCTCCACGGCGGTATACAGGCCGTAGTCCTCAAAACGGCCGTCGTTCCCCTCGGTCCGGTCCTTCACGTACAGGTGCACGAACCAGGTCCGGGCGCTGAACATCTCCGGTATCTCCGCCATCAGGTCATAGGCCAGCTTGTTGCGGAACTTGGTGGGGTCGGCGGCGTGCTTGTTCAGCACCACCACCTTCTGGTCCTCCCAGGTGCCCTTGCCGGTCTTGATGTCGATGCGGTAGCTCTTCTGGGCCTGCTCCGACGCCCCCGCGCCCCGCAGGCGCACGGTGGCGTTGGCGGTCAGCTCCCCGTAGCCGAACTGGCCGGACAGGGGGCCGACCTCGTCGCCCACCTGCAGCAGCGCCTCGCACTTGTACGGCTCCACGCCCAGGCCCTCGTAGTAGCCCAGGGAATGGGCGTTCACCTCGGTCCAGGTGTGGTCCGTGCCGTCGGAGGCGGCCCCCTGGCCCACGGTCAGGTACATGGTGATGACGCCGTCGCCGTCCAGGCCCGCATAGATATTCTTGTCGTCCTCCACGTCGTAAAGGTCGGCGTGGGAGCTCTTTTCATATGTCTCGTCCGGGCGCAGGAGCGTGGCTATGCCCTCCCCGATCGGGTCCGTGCAGCCCGTCAGGCCCAGCGCCATGACCAGGACCAGCGCCGCCGCGCAGGTCCGGCGGAATACAGTTTTCATCCTCATCCCCGCTCTCATTCCAGATTCGCAACAGCCGCAAAAGTCCCGTCCTCGTTCTTCACGAACGTGTAACAGCCATATCGCTTGCCGTGGATCGTCGGGTCCAGGTTGGAGTAGTCGAAGCACTCCATGGTATACCCGGACTCGTTGGTGGCCTGGACCCGGATATAGTACCGGCCCGGCTCCAGGTCCACGTCGAGATAGCACTCCGGGATGCGCAGACCGTCGGCCTGGGCGATCACGTCGGTGAAGGCCGGGTCGTTGGCCAGGATGCATGTGTAGGTGATCTCCTCCCCATCCATGTCGTAGGACAGGTCCCAGTTGACACGCAGCCGACCGTCCTCCGTCTCCATGGGCACGCCCACATAGAAGGGCCAGGGCTTTTCCAGGGACTCGAAATAGTATTGATAGTTGAGCTCGACTTCTCTGGGCAGCGACCGGGACACATAGATGAACGACTGGTAATCGCTCTTCCAGTACTCCTTGTCCGGCGTCTGATTCAAATAGGGCATGACGATGCGCCTGTATGTTTTGACCCGCTCCGCGATTTTCTCCTCGGTGAGGTAGTTGTTCTTCAGGTCGTTTACGGCGGCGGTCAGGGCGTCCCGGTATTCCTTCACCCGCAGCACCCGGTTGAACAGCACCATGTTGGTGAACTGGGTCACGCCTCTCTCCCAGGAAAGACCATCATAAAAGTCGGTCAGCTCGTTGGAGGTCCTGACGAAGCTGTCGTCACAGTCCCAGGACAGGAAGTACCACTTGTCGGAGTTGAGGGGGCTGTAGAGATACTCGTTTCGGGCCCCGCAGTCGTAGTTGCCGATCAGGATCATATAGGCCAGGAAGTAGCTGAAATTCTCCACATCGAAGTACTTCTCCACTACCTCCTGGATGGGGATGGTGTAGTCGTTCACCGCCTGCAGCATCTCCCGGAGCTTGGCGTTGTTGGGGTCCCCCTTGGGCTTCAATATGGCCTGGAACGCCAGCTTGTCGAAATCCGGGTCGTTTTCCAGCACCATCAGCGGCTCGTACTCATAAAACTCGAAGTTGACCACCTTATAGAAATAGCCCTTGTTGTCCAGGCCGTGGTTCTCCAGGTAGTCCTTGTTCATCTGCTCCAGCCGGGTGTAGAGGCCGTAGTCCTCAAATTCCCCGCTGCCGCCCTCGGTCTCGTCCTTCACGTACAGATGCACGAACTGGGTGCGGATGGCCGTCATCTGGGGCACCGGCTGCATCAGGTCGAACACCAGCTTGTTGCGGAACCGCAGGCCATCCTCCATGTACTTGTTCAGAGGAACGGTCTGCATGTCCTTGTAGGTGCCCTTGCCGTCCTTGATGCGGACCTTGTAGTTCTTCTGGGCGCCGCGGGAGGAGGTCTGGCCCCGGATACACACCGTGGCGTTGGGGGTGGTCTCCCCGTAGCCGAACTCCCCCTCCACAGGGCCGTTCTCGTCCCCCACCTGCAATATGGCCTCGCAGGCGTAGCGGTCGATCTGCCGGTCGGTATAGTAATAGGTATCGTAAGTGTTGACCTCGGTCCAGGTGTGGTCGGTGCTGTCCTCGGCGTTGCCGGGCCGGACCGTGAGGTACATGGTCACCACCTGGTCCAGCTCCGAGGCGTCGGAATAGATGCTCTTGTCCTCCCGCAGGTGCTCCTCCTCCGGCTCAGGCTCTTTTTCCGCCACGTCTCCCACCCGGGGGGTGGGCTCCGGGGTGGGAGAGGCCTCCGGCGCTTCCGCCTGCGCCGGCCCATGCCGGGACAGATATACCGTCGCCCCCATGCCCAGGGCCAGCGCCAGGGCCAGGATCAGCGCCGGCGCCAGCGCATGCCTTTTCTTTTTTCGGACTGGTCTTTTCATCCGCTGCTCCCATCCGCGGCCGCGGCATGCTCCGCGCCCAGCTTCTTCTCGCGCCTGGCCCGGCGCCGGTCCGCCTTGGCGTCCCGCTTGGCCTGCCGTTTGGCGTCCAGACGGTCCTGCCGGTCGTCCAGTTTATTGCACAGGGCCACGAACAGCCCGTGGTCCAGGTCCGGCACCACCGCCTGGCGGCACAGCAGGAAGTAGGGCAGCCGCCGGATATACCACTCCAGCCGTATCCACACGATGAGATAAAAGCAGATGCCGCCGGCGAAAAAGCCCAGGCCGTAGTAGTTCACCGGCACATACAGTATCGAGTATATCGTGGCCCCCACGCTGACGGCGGCGAAGGCGAACGTGCCCAGCAGCGCGCCGAAATAGTCCTCGAAGTACAGGAGGATGAGCATGATGGAGTTGCTGATGGCGTACACGCCGTAGCCCGCGCACAGGAACCGGAAGATGCTGATGGCCAGGTCGCTGAAGCCGAAGTCGGTCCGCTCCATGAGATATGTGCCCAGCACCACGAAAAGGATGGTGCACAGAAACTGCTTGTGGCCGGCGTACGTCAGCTCCTGGCGCAGCACGCTGATCATCTCCCGGCCTGCCTGCTCGATGTCCCGGATGGTGCCGTTGTCGTTGAAGAGGCTGTAGTAGTTGCGGTACTTGGGGTAGAAGCGCACCTCCACGGAGGTGACGAAGTTCACCGTCGTGATGAGGATGGAGAAGAAGGCCACCAGCGCCGGCACGTCGTGCAGCGGCGCGCCGTAGAAAAGCCCCTCCACCTGCACCCGCAGGGGGCCGAAATACATGATCACCAGGTGGGCGAAAAGACCGATGTTCACAAAGCCGCCGATGAGGGAGAGGCTGCGGTATTTGTCCGCCCAGCGCAGAAAGGCGAACTTGCTCCCCTTGCTGCGGGGAAAATAGTCCAGCAGCAGCTTATAATACCAGGTCATCAGGATGCCGTAGGCGATGATGACGCACAGCATGAGCGCGGCGATGGTGGCCCGGCCCAGGATCACCAGGATCAGCGCCAGGATGAAGCCGATCATCAGGGAGATGGCGAAGGCCAGGACGATGCCCTTATAGTCCTTGAGGGCGGTCAGATATACCGTCTCCGTCCAGACCACTATCAGCACCAGCGAGAACCAGAGACATTCGATCTGGTAGATCAGCCGTATCCCGGAAAAGTACAGGAATATGGCGTAGGCCAGCGCGCCGACGGTCAGCATGATGGACAGGCTTCCGTAGAAGGAGGGCATGATCCGCTCCGGCTTCTCCTCGTACAGCATATCGGAGGTGTAGCGGGTCACCACCATGTTGAACCAGCTGGTCACCGTCAGGGACCAGAGCAGGCTGTAGGTGAGCATGGAGTTCATCAGCTCCCGGTCGTGGCCGCTGACGCCTGCCAGCCGGGAGATCAGGGCCATGCCTGTCAGCAGGATCACGCCCAGTATCATGGGCCCGGCGCAGATGATCCCCGCGTAGCCGTAGGCCCGGCACAGCGCCAGAACGCCCTTCTGGGAGAACAGCCGTTTTAAACTGAATCCGATGCCTGCCATCTGGCAAAGACCTCCTCGTAGGCTTCCAGGTAGTTCGTGACCATGTCTCTGTGGCGGAAATACCGCTGGACCCGCTCTTTTCCCACGAGCCCCATGTGATACCGCTCCTCCGGGTGGGTGCAGAGATATTCCATGGCGCCGCTGATGGCCTCCCGGTGCATGGGCGGCACGCAAAAGCCCGCCGGGCCCAGATCGTCCCCGGTCATGCCGCCGATCAGCTCCTTGCAGCAGCCCACGTCGGTGGTGACGCAGGGCCGCCCGGCGGCGAAGGATTCCAGCACCGACAGGGGCTGGCCCTCGGAGATGCTGGTGAGGATGGTGAAGTCGAATTCCCGCATCTTCTCCAGCACGTTCACCGTGCCCGGAAATTCCACATCCTCCAGCCGCAGCTGCTTCGCCAGGTCGTAGCACTCCTGGGCGTACTCCGGGTCGTCCTCCGGCCCGCACACGTGCAGGCGCACGTTGGGCACCCGCCGTTTCAGGTCCGCGAAGGCGTACAGCAGGGTCTTCACGTCCTTGATGGGCGCGATGCGCAGCACCGCCCCGATGTCTGTCCAGCCGTCCGGCTTCTTGTAGGGGATGTCCCTGAACCGGTCGAAGTGGACGCCGTTGACGATGTACCGGCACTTATCCGGCGGACAGCCCATGTCGATCTGCATCTGCCGTGCCCGCTCGAAAAGGCTGGTGATCATGGTGGCCTTGGCGTAGGCGCCGGCGGAGAGCATGTAGAAGAAGCGGACCCACATCCGCTTGAATGCGGGCAGCACCCACTTGGCCCGGATGATCTCTTCCTCCCGCTCGCGGGTGTAGATGCCGTGCTCGGTGAGCATGTAGGGCACATGGTTGACGTAGCTGCCCAGCCGGGCCAGGATGCCGGCGTAGCCGGTGGCGATGGCGTGGTATACGTCCGCCTTGGGCACGCCAGACTGGATGGTGTACAACACCGGCAGCATCATGGACCGGACCGTGTGGAACAGGTCGGAGAAGGCCGTATAGGGGTAGTCCTCGTGGCTGATGTCGGTGAGGATATTGAGAAAATCCTGGCTCATCAAAAAGGCGATGGGGGAGATGCCCTCATCGTGGTAGAGGTGGTATATGACGTCCCAGTCCGGGCTGCCGCACTCGATGAACTGGCGCAGCTGCTCCCGTTCCCCGTCGGTGAATCTGTACTTCTGCCTGCGGAAGCTCATGGTGAGGGCGTCGTTCAAAAACAGCTCCTTCACCTCCACCACGTTGTCCGGCAGGGTGTATTTGAATTTGCCCCGGTCCTTGGAGTTGGCGCCGATGGTCCACAGCACGAACTCGTGCTGGGGCATGGCCTGTATGTACTGGTGCATCCAGGAGGACACGCCGCCGGTCACATAGGGATAGCACCCCTCCAGTATCACGCATATCCGCACGGCCGCTCCTCCTTCCGCCTGTTATTTCAGTTCGATGGTCACTTGGCTGCTCTCCGCCTTCAAAAGGTAGAGGCCGTCCAGCTGCTCTTCCAGCACGCCGCCCTCCACGGCCCCGGGTTCATGGCCGTTGAGCCGCACCAGGAACCAGGCCTCGTCCACAAAATTGCCCAGCTCCAGCACCAGCTGATCCTCCTCCAGCGTCCGGCGCACCGTGACCGCGTCGTAGCGCTGCACCGCCGCGGCCAGCTCGCTGGCGGTCATGCTGCGGATCGTGGGCGCGGCGGCATAGAGCCAGTCGGTGTATCCGCTCAGCCGCCGGAACATCTCTTCCCAGCCCAGGTCCGCGCCCCGGTCCTCGTCCAGCACGTCGTCCGGGTGCTGGAAGTGGGTGTTCACGAAGTGGAAATTCAGCTCCGCGAATGCGGAGAGGTAGGAGAACTCGTCCAGTATGCACCCGGATATCACCCGGGGCATCTCGACGATGCCGTCCTCCGCCACCTGAAATTCCTGCTCGTAGACGTTGGTATCCGCCAGGTAGGTGCTGGCGATGGCCCTGATCTGGGGGAACTGGGCCGCGATCAGCGCCCGGCCCTCCGGGGAGAGGATGTTGGACGGCGGCACATAGACCTGAAAAACGTCCTCGCTGAACAGGTCCGTGCAGAACGCATCCAGTTCGCTGAGCCCGGCCGCCATATCCGCTTCGCTTTCCCAGGGGACGTATTCGGCGTACTCTTTGTCATAGTTGAAATTTTTCAGCACCAGGGGCATGTGGTTGTAGCCGTGGAAGCCGATCTCGCCGCCGCTGCCCAGCAGGTCATAGCCGAAATAATCGTACCGGTTCACACTGAGGTTCCGCTCAAAGGGCGCTTTCGTCACATTGGAGTACTGCTCGATGACCATGCCCGTGTAGCTGAAGCCGTGCTTTTGCGCCAGTTCCTTCAGGTCCTGCCACCAGTATCGGACGAGGAAATCCCCCACCGATACGCCGTAGTCCTCCGTCACGTAGCTGTCATTTCCAAAGGGCACCGGCGCGGGGAAGTCGTCAAGGAAAAAGGCGGAGCCGTTGATCACCGGCCAGGCGAAGCCCTCGTCCAGCAGACTGTACGCAGCGGCGTACAGGCCCTGGTATATCTTGTCATAGAACCCCAGGTTGGACACCACCACCACGCCGTCGCCCAGCTCCCGGCGCCATATCAGGGGGATGCGGTCGCTGCCGGTGGACTCCATGTACACCTCGCACTGGTCGTCCAGCAGCAGGTCGATGGAGGATTCATAGGGGTCCGTGATGAAATAGTCCGTATCCCCGCCGATCATGAACGGCCGGGTGCACCGAAGCCCCGGCACGGCGGAAGGCTGCTCGTCCATGCTCAGAATGCCGAGGTCTCCGGAGATCAGATCCGTATACACATCTTTCGCGGGGAGGATCAAAAGCATCAGGTGACCGCCTGCCTTCACCCAATCCATCAGATCCATCAGGTCCTCGCCCAGAACGTCCAGTTCAGGAATGTCCAATACGACTGTGTCGTATCGGGCGAGATATGCCGGGCGGAACCTGCCCTGGGTCATGGACCGGACGGTGACCTTCATCTGCTCCAGCGCGGAGCGCATCATCTCCTCGCCCTGCAGGGACTGAGGGCTCTGATCGTAAATGAGAAGGCATTCTGTCCTGTCCGCCCGCTGTCCCTGGCTCTCCGTGTCCATCAGCCCCCACTGCTGACCGTCCAGCAGCGCGAGCATGGGCTCCTGATGCGCTTCCCCTTTCCACAGCAGCTCCCGGCCCAGAAGCGCGATCACCAGCAGCAGGAATCCGGCAAACAGAAAGATGATGCCCCGGTAGAGCAGACCTAACTTTTTGATCCTCATCGCCTATCCTCCCGGACCGGTCACGCCAGCCCGATCACCACGCGGCTCTCCTCCGCCTTCAAAAGATACAGCCCGTCCTGAAGCTCCTCCAGCTGGCCGCCCTGGACCTGCCCGGGCTGGCGGCCGTTGAGCCGCACCAGCAGCCAGGCCTCGTCGACGAAGCCGTCCAGCGTCAGCGTCATGGCGTCCTCTGTCAGGTCGCGGTCCACCTGGACGTTGTCGTAGCGCTGGACCGCCGCGGCCAGCTCCGTGCCGGTCAGGTCACGGATGTCCGGCGCGGCGGTGAACAGCCAGTCCATATAGCCGTCCAGCCGCCGGCTCATCTCCGCCCAGCCCAGCGCCGCGCCGCGGTCCTCGTCCAGCACATCGTCCGGGTGCTGGAAGTGGGTGCTCACGAAGCGGTAGTTCAGCTCCGCCACGGCGGACAGATACATGAAGTCGCTCATGATATAGCCGGATATGACGCGCGGCGTCTCCACGACGCCGTCCGCCGCTACCTCGAACTCCTGGTCATAGCAGACGCCGTCCGCCAGGTAGGTGCTGGCCACGGCCTTGATCTGGGGGAACTTCTCATGGAGCATGGCCCGCCCCTCGTCCGACAGGATGTTGGAAGGGGGGACGTAGACCTGAAACGCCTCCCCGGGGTACAGGGAGGAGCAAAACCGGTCCAGCTCTGTCACGCTGGCGATCATGTCATCCATGCTGGCCCAGGGAAAGTACTCGTCGTATTCGCCCCGGTAGTCAAAGTTTTTCAGCACCAGCGGCATATGGTTATAGCCGTGGAAGCCGATCTCGCCGCCCATGTCCAGCAGGCTCCGGCCGAAATAGTAGTACCGGTTCAGATCGTCGTTGGCGGGCAGAGGCGCCTCTGTCTCGTCGGAATACTGCTCTATCACCAGCCCGGTGTAGCGGATACCGTGCTCCCGCGCCATCTGCTGCACGTCCGTCCACCATATCTGCGTCATGAAATCCTTTACGGACATGTTGTAATCCTTGGAGATATGCTTGTCGTCGCCCTGGGGGACCGGGGCGGGGAAGTCGTCGATATAGAACGTGGCGCCGTTGATCACCGGCCAGGCAAAGCCGTCTCCCAGCAGGCTGTACGCGGCGGCGTAAAAGCCGCGGTATATCTTGTCGGCGAAGTCCAGATTGGTCACGACCACCGTTCCCTCTCCCACGGGACGCCGCCACAACAGCGGCACCGGATCTTCGCCGGTGGACTGCATATATACCTCGCACTGGCTGTCCAGCAGCACCGGCACAGAGGACTCGTAGGGATCCGTGATGCCGTAATCCCGCAGCTCGCCGCCGAGCATGAACGGGCGGCAGAAGTGCAGGCTGTTCACCATCGCGTAATCGTCGGCCATCCCCACGATGCCCAGCCGGTCGAACAGCAGGTCCAGATAGCCGCTGCGGAAGGGGATGTTGAACAGCATCAGGTCCCCGCCGGACAAGGTATGATCCAGGATCTCCATCACGTTTTCGCCCAGCACGTCCAGTTCATCCATGGCCAGCACGATGGTCTCGTACCGTTCAAGCCCTTCGATTGCTTCCGGCCCTGCCATCTGGCTGACGAAGGGGACCTTCGTCTGGCTCAGCACGTCCTCCATTAGATCCCTGGCGGCCCGGCCGCGGGGGACGTCCTGCCACAGCAAAAGGCAGACGGGCTCCTGGCCGGCCGCCTCCGGGGCTGCAGCGGCCAGCGTCTGCTGGTCCAGCAGCGCCAGACCGCCGTCCGCCGGCTCATAGGTGATGCTCCTCTGCACCAGATACAGCACCAACGTCAGCAGCACGAACAGGACGATCACGATCTGCATCCTCTTGAAATGGAGCTTCCGTTGGTCCTCCCCGGAGGAGGGTCCCTTTTTCTTTCTCATACCGTGACCGCTGCCTCCTCCTGTGCGGGCTGGACAGACGGGTCCGGCTCGCCGCCCCAGAATATGACCTCCGACCGGCCGCTGGGGGATAAGTAGACGTTATTCTCCCGGATCATCGCCAGGGCCTGGTCGATGCCTGCCCGGTCCTTCACCAGGGCGTGATAGCGGATGAGGAACAGATACCCGCGCTCATCCCGGGGCCACTGTTCCAGCATCCGATGGATGCCCTCGTCCGCCTTGGCGTACTCTCCCAGCTTCAGGTCCGTATCCACCTTCCGCGCCCAGAGAGCCGCCGACTCGACCTTCGCCAGCCGCCGCTCCAGAAGATCGCTGTAGCTGCGAAGCTGCATGATCCGGGCGTTGCCCTCCAAAAGGCCGCTGCCCAGATACCGCTCCGTCAGCGAGATGGTCTCGGTCAGCGCGCTGGTGTCGTCCGGGTCCAGGGCCATGATCCGCTCCAGGCGCTGGAACTGCAGGTCGTATTCCTTTTGCAGTTCCACCAGCGCCGTCACGGCGTAGTGGACCACCTCGGTGTCGTCGTTCATCCGGGCCGCCTGCAGCTGGGTCACGTAATCGCCCGGGTCCGCGTACATGACCTCCATCATGAGGCCCCGCCGGGTGGAGACGTCGTTTACGAGCAGCGCCTCCTCCAGGGGCACGACATTTTCGGCCCCCTCGTCCTCGTCCACCAGGATGCTCCGGTGGATCTCATCGTTCACCAACAGCTTTTCGATACCCACTTCCTTGAAGGGGTCGGCGTGGATACGCACCCGTATCTCCTGTATCAGCAGACACAGCAGCCCCCATATGGGAACCAGCACTACGATGGACATGGACAGCTGGCTGGAGCGCAGCACATCCAGCTTCGCCAATATGTACACCACCAGACAGATGAGCAGGTGGATCAATAGCAGCAGCGTCACCAGGTTCATGCGCCCACCTTCTCCACGATCTGGTATTCGATGCCCCTTTCCGCCAGACGCTGGCCCACGATGCCAAAGTTCTTTTCCGTCATCTGGGTCAGCACCAGGTACATATACCCGTCGCTGCCCTGACCAAGGGTATCGCTGGCGCGGACCATGCCGGTGAGCTCGTCGCTGATGCGCACAGGGTCCTTATCCTCAAAGCGCAAAAGCACATATTCCGCCGCGCCGGCCTGCCGCATCTCCTCCTGAACGGACAGTATCTGGTCAAGCCTCTCCGCGTTCACCGCCCGGGTACCGGGCACGGTGGTCTGGTCGTGGCGCAGCTGTTCATATTCCATGGCCCGCAGGAAGGACGTCTGCACCAGCCCGCAGAGCATCTGGAAAATATTGGTGTAATGGGTGCCGTACTGCTCCGGGCTGGCCTCCCACAGCAGCACCAGCATCACTACCTCGCCGCTCTGGAAAACGCCGCAGGCGTACATGGGCATATCCGGCAGCAGGTCCACGTTGCGCCAGACGTTCCCCTCCTTCACCGTGTCGAACATCTGAGCGTATTCCTCCAGCCGTATGGACACGGTAAGGCGGCTGCGCATACTGCCGGAGCAGGCCACCATCCGGGCGAACCGCTGCCAGGAGTCCACCGTGTAGATGGCCACGGTGCGGTTTTCCAGAATGTCCTCCATCACCTGCAGACCCTCCAGGAACACGCTCTGGGGCAGCTCGCTGTCCAGCTTCTGGACCGCGTCGAATATCTTGCCGAAACTGTCCTTGAAGCCCAGTATCTGGCGCTTGAACTCGCCCTTGTTCTGGATGGCGCCGTGATAGACGTTGGAGAGGAATATGTATTTGCTGCGCAGCAGGTCATATTCCTTGCCGGCAAAGGCAATCTCCTCCGTGGCTTTGTCTCGCACATAGCCCGGGATGGACCCGGCCATCAGGTATATCACGAAGGGGATCCAGTTTTCGATGTTGTAGAACAGCAGCGTTCCGCTCATGCCGATCTTCATGTACTGGGCCACCAGCACCAGCCCCTCCAGGATAGAGGCGATGATGCCCATGCGCATGCCGTGTACCGTGCCCATGATGACGATGAATGCCAGACGCACGTCCACGAACCGGAAGTAGACGGATTCGGAGGTGTACTGCGCGATGAGCTCCGTCAGCAGGAACACCACGATGAGCTCGAAGTATTTGAACACGCTGCTGCCCAGCCGCCGCAGGAGGCGGCGCAGAAAGCCCTCTTCCGAGGCGTAGACCTCGTCCGTGAAGTATTTATAATACTCGCCGACTCTTTCCAGCACGAAGTCCAGCGGCACGAAGCCGTACCGCCGGCGCAGCTGGGCGGGATAGTCGGGCCACTGGATGTCGTCGGGCCGGCTCTCGTAGTCCACCTGCAGGGACGGCTCCGCCTGACGCAGAGCGTCCTCCAGCTCGCCGTATGTATAAAGGTATCCGCTGATGGCGTCAAAGCTGCCGGTGTCATCGTCCGTCTCGTCCGTGATCTGCAGCAGCAGGTCCGCCAGGTCGGACGCGGAGAGGATGTCGACCCGGTCGTCCCGGGTGTGGGGGAAGGTCACCTGTTCTTTCCGGCGCATCCGGCGGAACACCTGACCGAGAAAGTTTTTGTCGTTGAGCCGGTCCGCCACATAGGGCAGGCGCAGGGTGATCACCTTCATGCCGGTCTTATCCGCAAAGAACCGGCCCAGGGACTCCATCTGGGCGGCGTTGAAGGTCCGGCTGTCCGGGTAGACGCGCTCGGCGGAGGTGCCGGCGGCGCTGTAGCGGATCGTAAAGTTCTGTGTGTCGATGGAGGACAAGAGGATGAATTTCTCCAGTCGTGCGTTGGCGCTCTCGTTAAGGGCCCGCTCCAGCATCTGGACCTCGCCAAAGGTCCCCTCGCCGCCGTCCACATAGCCGCTGACGTACCATACCGCCTCGAAGGCGTACACGTCGAACAGCTGGGCGAAGCTCTCCTCCATGGGGGTCGTCTCATAGACGCGGATCGTGCGGAGCTTGCCTTCATAAGAGGCGTCGCTGCCAGCTAACACTATGGTATTGTCTGTGGCGAGGCGCTCCAGGGTCTCCTGGGTGAACAACGCGGTGTTTCCCGCGATCAGTACCGTTGCCATAGGATAGCCGATCCACCTCCATCCATCTCAACATATAATATATAAAACATGTAAAAGACATGTTTTAAGAATTATAACAAATCCATTACTTCAATGCAATACCCCGCGACAAACACTTCATGCCGGAAAACAAATGCAGTCATGACGGAAGCTGCTAAATGATCCTGCCTTTGAGCACATGACAGCGGATGAAACAATGATGCCCGGCAGAGTTTCTCTGCCGGGCATCATAGCAGATGATCGCGTTCGCTTTGATCCTGCCGGATAAAAGAAAAGCAGAGCCATAAAATGGCTCTGCTTCGACGTGGTGGAGACGAAGGGATTCGAACCCTCGACCTCTCGGATGCGAACCGAACGCTCTCCCAGCTGAGCTACGCCCCCACGCGGTTGCTCAAGCATTATAGCACAATTTCTGGATTTGTAAAGTCCCACTTGATAAAAACTGACCCATGGCGTATAATACGGCCTAGGAGCTGTACTAGTCGGGGAGCCAGCGGTGCCCTGTACCCGCAATCCGCTATAGCGGGGACGAACTCCTGCCCCCGGATATCCGGTGTGTCGTCTGACCGCGGCAAGTAGCGTTGATGGCCTGGTCTTGCGCAACGGGCGCCTGTGAACCATGTCAGGCGGGGAACCGAGCAGCATTAAGCAGGACAGGCCGTGTGCCGCGAGGTCGCTGGGTCTGAGCCAACTGCGGCGGTAACGGATGGATCGGGTATACAAAGGCAGGTGTACGGCTCTTTTTTTGATTCATTTGAAAGGGAGACCCTTTCAAATGAGAAGATGCGGCCTGCTGCAGCGCACGCGCAAGCGCGCACGTTTGCAGGCCGAGAAGAGATTTTTCCGAGGTACACGCCCCCGGAAAAATCATCCGATTTTATTTGCGCCCGCGGGCGCAAACTCTGCGAGGCTATAGCAAAGAGCGGACGATGTATCAGGCACTTTACCGTAAATGGCGGCCGCAGACCTTTGACGATGTGGTCGGCCAGGAACATATCACGAGCACCCTGAAGCGCCAGGTGGAGACGGGAAGGCTCTCCCACGCCTACCTCTTCAGCGGAACCCGGGGCACGGGCAAGACCACTTGTGCCCGCATATTGGCGCGGGCGGTGAACTGTGAGCACCCGGTGAACGGCAACCCCTGCAACCAGTGCGCCTCCTGCCGTGGCATCCTGGACGAGAGCATCCTGGACGTGGTGGAGCTGGACGCGGCCAGCCACAACGGCGTGGACGACGTGCGGGCGCTGCGGGACGAGGCGGTGTTCTCGCCCGCCAGCGTGAAAAAACGCGTGTACATCATCGACGAGGCCCATTCCCTGGCCACGTCCTCCATGGCGTTCAACGCCCTTTTGAAGATACTGGAGGAGCCGCCGGAGCACGTGATGTTCATCCTGTGCACCACGGCGCCGCAAAAGATACTGCCCACCATCGTCTCCCGCTGCCAGCGCCACAGCTTCA